>NZ_JBHWVM010000002.1:0-160795 GCF_042736805.1 Streptomyces sp. NPDC060031 | reverse complement strand
GGGTCGCTCGGGACCACGGCGACGCACAAGGCGGGCGCGCCCGCGGTGGCCGTCCCCGCCCCGCGCCGGGCCGCGCCCGTGCCCTTCCCCGATCCCGAACCGGCCGGGCCGCGCCGTGCGGCGCCGCCCACGCTGGACCCCCGGGAGGCGGCGCTGGCCCTGCCCGTGCCGCTGGTGGACGCGGGCGATCCCAACGCCGGTTTCCTGGCGGGCCTGCTGGCCTCCGCGCCGGCCGACCTGCTGGGCGCGCTGGGCTCGGCCCCGGCCGACTCCGCCGAGGTGCGGCTGCGGGAGCTGCGGGCCCGGCTGGAGCTGGGCGAAGCGGGCGCGGCCGGGGCGGCCCTGGAGGAGCTGGAAGAGCTCTACCCCGACGACTGGCGGGTCGTGTGGGCCCGCGGGGTCGCCTCCCTGGCCGCCGGCGAGGACGAGATGGCGGCCCTGTCCTTCGACGCCATCTACGACGCCTTCCCGGGCGAGCCGGCGCCGAAGCTGGCGCTCGGGCTGTGCGCGGAGGTGCTGGGGCAGCTGGACAACGCGGCCGACTACTACCGCCTGGTGTGGGCCACGGACCCCGGCTTCGTCAGCGCGGCGTTCGGACTGGCCCGGGTGCAACTGGCCGCCGGGGAGCGGACCGGAGCCGTGGACACGCTGGAATCCGTGCCCGAGGCCTCGATCCACCACACCGCCGCCCGGGTGGCGGCCGTACGGGCACGCCTGCGCGACCGGGCTCCGCAGGAGGAGCTGCTGCCCGACCTGGCGTCGGCTGCCGCGCAGGTGGAGGCACTGGAGCGGTTCGGGCTGGACTCGGTACGGCACGTCCGGCTGTCGACGGAAGTTCTGGGCGCGGCCCTGGACTGGGTACTGTCGGGTGGCCGGGGTTCCGAACCCGGCCGGACCTCGCTGCTCGGCAGTCAACTGGACGAACGGGGCCTGCGCTTCGGCTTGGAGCGCTCGTACCGCTTGCTCGCACGGCTGGCGCAGCAGGGCGAGGAGAGGATCGAACTGGTGGAGCGGGCAAACCGTTTCCGTCCCCGGACGTGGGTGTGATTGATGTCGAAGCATCGGCTGTCTGGCTGCCCGAGCTGCGCGGAGCCCCTGGAAGAGGGTGACCGTTTCTGCGGCTTCTGCGGCCAAGCCGTCCTGTCCTCGCCGCAGTCCGTCTCCCGCCCCACCCTCCCCATCACTCCGCCCCCGCCGGGCCCGGCCCCCGCCCCGGCGGGCGGGTACGCCAGCGCGGCCGCGCCCGGGTGGGGCAGCGTGAGCGCGGCGGCCCCGACGCTGGTCGAGGGGCCGGACGGCTGGTCCGACACCCCCGTGGCCGAGGACCCTTACGGTGACGGCGGCCCGCCGGCCATGGCCTCGGGCCACGAGCCGGCGTACGGGAGCGGCCCGGGCGGCAGCGGCGCCGAGGGCGCGGGCAGCGGCGGCCCGCAGGGCCCGGTCCCCGCGGGCGCGGCCCCGTACCAGGCGCCCCCGGCGCACGAGCCCCCGTACGGCGGCACCAGCAGCGGCAGCGGCAGCGGCACCGCGCGGTACGACCTGCCCGGCGGTACGACACCCCCGGAGGGGCCCGGCGGGGCGGCGCCCGCGGAGGACACCGGCAAGACGTGCGTCGCCTGCCGCGCCGGGCGGGTCGACACCGACGGCTACTGCGAGCACTGCGGCCACGCCCAGCCGAGGGAGCGGGACCACCTCGAAGAGGAGCTCGGGAGCGTCGCCGCCGTCAGCGACCGCGGGCTGCGCCACCACCGCAACGAGGACTCCTTCGCCGTCGCGGCCACCGCCCTGCCCGACGGCTCCGCCGCCACCGTCGCCATCGTCTGCGACGGAGTCTCCTCGGCCAGCCGCCCCGACGAGGCGTCGGCCGCCGCGGCCGCCGCCGCCAACGAGGCGCTGCTCGAGGCGCTGCCCCGCGGCGCCCACCCCCAGGAGGCCATGCACGAGGCGATCCTGGCGGCGGCCGCAGCCGTGAACGCGCTGGCCCCCGAGGTCCCCGGAGCCCAGAACGCCCCGGCCTGCACCCTGGTCGGGGCCGTCGTCAGCGGCGGCCTGCTGACCATCGGCTGGGTCGGCGACAGCCGCGCGTACTGGGTACCGGACGACCGCGCCGCCCTCCCCCGCCGCCTCACCGAGGACGACTCCTGGGCCGCCCAGATGGTCGCGGCCGGCCTGATGGCCGAGGCCGAGGCCTACGCCGACGTCCGCGCCCACGCCATCACCGGCTGGCTCGGCGCCGACGCCTACGAACTCGAACCGCACACCGCCACCTTCAAGCCGGACCACGACGGCGTGGTGGTGGTCTGCACGGACGGCCTGTGGAACTACGCCGAATCCGCCCGCGACATGGCCCAGGTACTGCCCGCGGACGCCGCGGCCCGCCCCCTGCACAGTGCGCAGGTCCTGGTGGGGCACGCGCTCGACGGCGGCGGACACGACAACGTCACCGTGGCCTTGGTGCCGTTCGCCGCCCACCCGGACCCGGACCCGGCTGCCGGAGCACAACCGGAACCGGAAGCGGAACCGCGCCCCCAGGTCTGACCAGCCTGCCCCCAGCCCCCGAGGAGTCCAACCGATGGCGAACTTCGCCAAGCCGAGCGCCCCGCGCTTCAGCGTGGAGGTGTACCAGAACGAGTTCCTCCCCGAGGGCGGCCGCGACGTCCACGCCATCGTCACCGTCACCTCGACCGGCGGCGCCACCGCCACCCGCGCCCCCGCGGACCGGGGCGGCGCCGCCGTCGTGATCATGGTCGACTGCTCCGGCTCCATGGAGTACCCGCCGGCGAAGATGCGCGGCGCCCGCGAGGCCACCGCCGCCGCCATCGACACCCTGCGCGACGGCACCGCCTTCGCCGTGATCGCCGGCACCCACGTGGCCAAGGAGGTCTACCCCGGCCAGGGCCGCCTCGCCACCGCCGACCCGGCCACCCGCGCCCAGGCCAAGGAGGCCCTGCGCGGCCTCGCTTCCGGCGGCGGCACCGCCATCGGCACCTGGCTGCGCCTCGCCGACGGCCTGCTGCGCCAGGCCCCCGCCGCCATCCGCCACGGGATCCTGCTCACCGACGGGCGCAACGAACACGAGGAACCGGCGGTGCTCCGCGCCTCCCTCGAAGCCTGCGCCGGCCGCTTCACCTGCGACGCCCGCGGGGTGGGCACCGACTGGGAGGTCAAGGAGGTCACCGGCATCGCGAGCGCGCTGCTCGGCACCGCCGACATCGTGGCCGACCCGGCCCACCTCACCGAGGACTTCACGCTCATGATGGAGAACGTCATGGGCAAGGAGGTCGCGGACGTCGCGCTGCGCCTGTGGACCCCGGTCGGCGTGGAGATCCAGTACGTCAAGCAGGTCTCGCCGGCCGTCCGGGACCTGACCGCCCGCCGCACGGAGGCGGGCCCCCGCGCCGGGGACTACCCGACCGGGTCGTGGGGCGACGAGTCCCGCGAGTACCACGTGTGCGTACGGGTCCCCACCGCGGCCGTCGGGCAGGAAATGCTGGCCGCCCGCGCCACCTTGGTCATGCCGGGCGCGGCGGGCGAACCGCTCGCCGCACTCGCTCAAGGACTGGTACGCGCGGTGTGGACGAACGATCTGGTCGCCTCCACCGCCATCAACCCTCAGGTCGCCCACTACACCGGCCAGGCGGAACTCGCACAAGCCATCCAACAGGGGCTGGAAGCGCGCAAAATGGGTGATGTCGGCGGCGCCACCGCCAAGCTCGGCAGGGCCGTACAGCTGGCGAGCGCCTCGGGGAACGCGGACACGGCGAAACTGCTGGCGAAGGTGGTGGATGTCGTCGACGCGGCGGCGGGTACTGTGCGGCTGAAGGCGAAGGTCGCCGATGCCGACGAGATGACTCTTGAAACGCGTTCGACCCAGACCGTCCGAGTGAAGAAGAACTGACGACAGAGAAGAAGACCTGACGCGATGACGCAGGGAGAAGGGGGAAGCGCCGCCATGCCGACCTGCCCGAACGGGCACCAGTCCGCTTCCGACGACTGGTGCGAGGTCTGCGGCCACCGCATGGCCGCCCCCACGGGTGCGCCCGCGGCGCCCTCCTACGGCTACGGCTACCCTCCCACCGCCGGCGAGCCCACCGCCCAGGCCGAGCTCTGCCCGCAGTGCCGGACCCCGCGCGAGGCGATGGCCCCGTTCTGCGAGGAGTGCCGGTACAACTTCCTGACCCGTACGGCGACCTCGTACGCGCCGGTCGCGCCGGAGGCCGGCCACCGCCCGGGCCGCGCCGCGGGGGCCGTCGGGACGCCGGGACCGCCGCCGCCCCCGCCGCCGGTCGCGCCGCCCGCTCCGCCGGCGTACTCGCAGGACCACTTCGAGTACCAGGGCTCGCGGCCCTCCCGGGTCAACCGCCCGGCCGAGCCGCTGCAGCGCGAGGACGACTGGCTGCTGCCGCCCCCGGCGCACGAGCAGCCCGGACACCAGCGGCCCGCGCAGCAGCCCGCGCACCAGCAGCCGCAGCAGGAGTACCAGCAGCCGCGCTACCAGCAGCAGCCGCCGCCCCCGCAGCAGCAGGAGCAGCAGCACCAGCCCTTCCCGTCCCAGCAGCAGGGCGGCGGCGCCTGGAGCGCGACGATCGGCCCCGACCGCTCGTACTTCACGGCGATGATGCAGCGCAGCGGCCCCGAGGCGGCGGGCCTCAACCTGCCCGCCTACTCCCCGGAGCAGCACCTCCCGCTCTCCGGCGGCCAGATCACCATCGGCCGCCGCCGCGCCTCCACGGGCGAGTCCCCGGACATCGACCTGTCGGTGCCGCCGGAGGACCCGGGCGTCTCGCACCAGCACGCGGTGCTCGTCCAGCAGCCCGACGGCGGCTGGGCCGTGGTGGACCAGAACTCCACCAACGGCACCACCATCAACGACGGCGAGGACCCGATCCAGCCCTACGTCCCGGTCCCCCTCGCCGACGGCGACCGGGTCCACGTCGGGGCCTGGACCACGATCACCGTCCGCCGCGGCTAGACGGGCCCACGCGGCCTAGAGCTCCGGCCGGGCCGCCTCCCCCAGGGGCCACACGTAGGGCCCCTGGGGATCGTCGAGCCACGACCACTGCCCCTCGCCGCTGACGGTTACCCCGAAGCGTTCGCGGGCGGGCCGGTCCTCGCGCCGCCACAGGTCCAGCGCCTCCCGCGGGTGCAGCACGCCCGCGGTCAGCAGCAGCATGAACTGGAAGCGTTCGTTCTCGACCATCTCGTACGGGAGCCCCTGCGGCAGGCCGAACGTTCCGGGCGCCGCCGCCGTGGCCCCGCGCAGGGGCACGAAGTACGCCGAGGTGTGCAGGAAGCGGCCCTCCGCCAGGTCGGCGTCCCGGACGGTCAGCGCGATCAGCCCGGTCGACAACGGGGCCAGGATCCGCGCCCCCGGCCGGCACTGCCCCAGCCACGCGTACGGGATCAGCGGCAGCGTGCAGGTCACCAGGATCCGGTCGAAGGGGGCGCGGGAGGGACAGCCGCGCGCCCCGTCCCCGGTGACCACGGCCGGCCGGTAGCCCAGCAGGGCCAGATGGGCGCGGGCGGCCTCGGTGATCTCCTCGTCCAGGTCCACGGTGGTGACCAGGTCCTCGCCGAGCCGGTGGCAGAGCAGGGCGGCGTTGTAGCCGGTGCCCGCGCCGATCTCCAGCACGTTGTCCCCGTCGCGCACCTCCAGGGATTCCAGCATCTTCGCCATCAGCGAGGGCTGACTGCTGGAGGAGACCAGCTCGCCGTCGCGCAGCCGGGTGGCGAGCGGGGCGTCCCGGTACACCCCGCGCAACCAGCGGGCCCGCCGCTGCGGGTCCGGGTCCTCGGCCCACAGCCGCTCGTTGCCCGCGCCGCGGCCGGTGAAGAAGTACGGGACGAACAGGTGCCGGGGCACGGCGGTGAAGGCCGCCCGCCAGGCCGGGTCGTTCAGCGCCCCGGCGGCGACCAGCTCCCGTACCTGGGCGGCGTGCGCGGTCTCCCGCACGTCGCGCACCCCGGCTTGCTCGGCTCGTGCGCCCATGCATCCACTGTGCTGCGCGCGCCGTTCCCGTGCGACCTCGGGGGCGGCCGGGGGAAGTCCTAGGACCCCGGTCCTCCGTCCGGGCGTCTGAGACGATGGTCGGGTGAATGAGATTCCGCGGGGCACGGTTCAGGAGCAGACGTTCTACGAGCAGGTGGGCGGCGAGGACACCTTCCGCCGCCTCGTCCACCGGTTCTACCAGGGGGTCGCCGAGGACCCGCTGCTGCGCCCGATGTACCCGGAGGGGGACCTCGGGCCCGCGGAGGACCGTTTCGCGCTGTTCCTGATGCAGTACTGGGGCGGCCCGAACACGTACAGCGAGAACCGCGGCCACCCGCGCCTGCGCATGCGGCACGCGCCGTTCCAGGTGGACTCCGCGGCGCACGACGCATGGCTGGGCCACATGCGGGTCGCGGTGGACGAGCTGGGCCTCGCTCCGGAGCACGAGGCGCAGCTGTGGCGTTACCTGACGTACGCGGCGGCGTCGATGATCAACACCGCCGGCTAGAGGACCGCTACAGCGGGCGGACCTGGAGCGCGCCGAGACCGCCAGCACCGCCGGGCCGGCGCATGGCGACCGAGCCGTACGGGGTGCGCAGGCGCAGCCAGCTCCCGGAGGCGAGCAGCGCCACCGGGTCGGGGGCTCCGGGCGCGGTGGCGGGGGCGGGGGCGGGGGGCACGGTGGACCGTACCGGCCGCAGGAAGCCCAGGGACTGCGCGGCGTGCACGGCCCGCAGCGGGAGCTCCGTGTCGCCGAGGGTGCGTGACCAGATCTCGCGGCCGATGCGGTCGCGCTCGGAGCGGGTCCGGTGCTGCGGGGGCAGGGCCTCGTCACGGGCCCGGAACTCGGCCACGGAGGCCGCCACGGCCTCGCCGATCGCCTCGGGGCCGGGCAGCCCGGGGACCTGCTTCCAGCCGCCGCGCGGCGGGAGCACCCCGGCCCAGGCGGGTCCGGTGACGGGCGCGGGCACGGCGGCGAGCGCCGAGGCCTCCTCGACGGACTCCAGCAGCTCGCCGGCGGACACCGTCAGGTCCAGCGGCACGGCCACGGGCGCGGCGAGCCGCGCGGTGCGGACGGCCAGCACCTCGAAGGACGGCGGCCGCCCGAAGACGGCGAGCGCGCCACCGCCGGCCTGGAGCCGGACGGCGGCGGCGCGGTCGTAGTGCAGCAGCCGGCCCAGGAAGGCGGCGAGGTCCGCCGCCTCCCCGGAGTCGGCGAAGTGCAGCTGGTCGGGGCGCCCGCTCATGCCGCGAGGCGCCCTTGCGGGCTCTTGCGGCCCTTGGGATCGGCCGCCGGCCCGTCGAGGTACTCCTCGAGGAAGAGCTTCTCCTCGGCCGTGATGCGGCGGGGCCGCCCCTCGGCGAGGTTGTACGGCACGACCACGGTCTCGGCGCGCACGTAGACCGTCTCCGGCGCGTCCTCGGTCGCCTCGTCCTTGACCTCGTAGCGGATGGTCAGGGACGCGGCGCCGATCCGGGTCACCCAGGATTCGATGAGCACCGGCTCGTGGCGGTGCACGAGGGGCAGCTTGTAGTCGATCTCGTGACGGGCCACGACGGAACCGCCCGTGAAGGACTCACTGCCCTCCCCCGGCGCGAGGCGGAACATGAAGTCGATCCGCGCCTCCTCCAGATAGCGGAGGAAGACGACGTTGTTGACGTGCCCGAAGGCATCCATGTCCGCCCAGCGCAGGGGGCACCGGTAGTGGTGTCTGGCCATGATGTCGGCCTCAGCCTCGGGTGAGCTTCTTGTAGGTGGCACGGTGCGGACGCGCCGCGTCCGCACCCAGACGCTCGATCTTGTTCTTCTCGTACGACTCGAAGTTGCCCTCGAACCAGTACCACTTGGACTCGCCCTCGTACGCGAGGATGTGCGTGGCGACCCGGTCGAGGAACCAGCGGTCGTGGGAGATGACCACGGCCGCACCGGGGAACTCCAGCAGCGCGTTCTCGAGCGAGGACAGGGTCTCGACGTCGAGGTCGTTGGTGGGCTCGTCGAGGAGCAGCAGGTTGCCGCCCTCCTTGAGCGTCAGCGCCAGGTTGAGGCGGTTGCGCTCACCACCGGACAGGACGCCGGCCGGCTTCTGCTGGTCCGGGCCCTTGAAGCCGAAGGCGCTGACGTACGCGCGGGACGGCATCTCGACCTGGCCGACGTTGATGTAGTCCAGCTCGTCCGACACGACCGCCCAGAGGGTCTTCTTGGGGTCGATGTTGGCGCGGGACTGGTCGACGTAGGAGATCTTGACGGTCTCGCCGACCTTGATGGCGCCGGAGTCCGGCGTCTCCAGGCCCTGGATCATCTTGAAGAGCGTGGTCTTGCCGGCGCCGTTCGGGCCGATGATGCCGACGATGCCGTTGCGCGGCAGCGTGAAGGACAGGTCGTCGATGAGGACCTTGTCGCCGAACGCCTTGGAGAGGTTGTTGACCTCGACCACGATCGAGCCCAGACGCGGGCCCGGCGGGATCTGGATCTCCTCGAAGTCGAGCTTGCGCATCTTGTCCGCTTCGGCCGCCATCTCCTCGTAGCGGGCGAGACGGGCCTTGGACTTGGTCTGGCGGCCCTTGGCGTTGGAGCGGACCCACTCCAGCTCTTCCTTGAGGCGCTTCTGGCGCTTCTCGTCCTTGCGGCCCTCGACCTTGAGGCGGGTCGCCTTCTTCTCCAGGTACGTGGAGTAGTTGCCCTCGTAGGGCAGGGCGCGGCCGCGGTCGAGCTCGAGGATCCACTCGGCGACGTTGTTCAGGAAGTAGCGGTCGTGGGTGACGGCGACCACGGCGCCCGCGTACTTCGAGAGGTGCTGCTCCAGCCAGTTCACCGACTCGGCGTCGAGGTGGTTGGTGGGCTCGTCGAGGAGGAGCAGGTCCGGGGCCTCGATCAGCAGCTTGCAGAGCGCCACGCGGCGCTTCTCGCCACCGGAGAGGTTGGTGACCGGCCAGTCACCGGGGGGGCAGCCCAGGGCGTCCATGGCCTGCTCCAGCTGGGCGTCGAGGTCCCAGGCGTTGGAGTGGTCCAGGTCCTCCTGGAGCTTGCCCATCTCGTCGAGGAGCGCGTCCGAGTAGTCGGTCGCCATCAGCTCGGCGACCGCGTTGAAGCGGTTGAGCTTCTTCATGGTGTCGGCGGCGCCGTCCTGGACGTTCTCCAGGACGGTCTTCGACTCGTCGAGCTTGGGCTCCTGCATGAGGATGCCGACGGTGAAGCCCGGCGAGAGGTACGCCTCGCCGTTGGACGGCTGCTCCAGGCCCGCCATGATCTTCAGAACGGTGGACTTACCGGCGCCGTTCGGGCCGACCACACCGATCTTCGCGCCGGGCAGGAAGTTCAGGGTGACGTCATCAAGAATCACCTTGTCGCCGTGCGCCTTGCGCGTCTTGCGCATGGTGTAGATGAACTCAGCCAAGAGAAACCGTCCGGCAGATCGATGGGTGGGCAGATACACCCCATCTTGCCGTACGTCCATCCCCCGGGGGAAACCCGAATGGTCCCCGGACCCTGCGCCGGGGGCGTCCGCGGGGCCCGGATTCCGGGCCCCGACGGGCATCGGCGGCCCCCGACCGCCGATGCGAACGCAAAGGCGGCGCCGCCCGCGGGCGCGGGGTCAGCGGGGGCGGGGGTCCGCGGGGCCGGGGTCAGCGGGGGCGGTAGACGGTCAGGGCGTCCGGGAGTTCGTCGAGGACCAGGGCGGCGGGAGCCCGGGCGTATTCGCCGTCGTAGGCGAGCGGGGTGCCTTCCGGGATGTCGCCCACGCGCAGGCTGCGCAGCCGCGTGGCCACGTGGACGGGGGAGCGCGTCAGCGGGCCCGCCAGGGCCGCGGCCAGCAGCCGGGGGCCGGGGCGGCCGCCGCCGTGGACGAGGCGGACGTCGAGCAGGCCCTCGCCCAGGCTGGCGCGGCGCCGGGGGGTGGGGCCGGTGCCCTGGTAGGTGCCGTTGCCGGCGAAGAGCAGCCATACGCTCCGGGGCTGACCGGCCAGCCGGAGCCGTACGGGCCGCTGGGCGCGCACCACCCGCCAGGCCGCCAGCAGCGCGGCGGGCCCGCCGCCGATCCGGGGTGCCCACCGCAGGCGGTGGCCCAGCAGCTCCGGGTAGGCGCCGATGCTGAAGTTGTTCAGGAAGTACCCGGGACGGGCGCCGTGCGGCCCGGGGGTGAAGCGGCCCACCCCGACGTGCACGGCGTGTCCGGCCGCCACGGCGCGGCAGGTGTCCTCGGTTCCGGCGAGGCCGAGGTCCAGCGCGAAGTGGTTGAGCGTGCCCCCGGGGAACACCGCGAGCGGGATCCCGGCCCGCAGCGCGGCGCCGGCGGCGGCGTTGATGGTGCCGTCGCCGCCGCAGACCCCCAGCACGGTGGCCCGGGAGGCCGCCGCCTCAAGCTCGGCGGCCAGCTCCGACCCCTCGCACTTGACCAGCTCGGCCTTGGGCAGCCGCTCGCGCAGTACGTCGAGCCCCGCGGCCGTGGCCGTCCCCGACCCGTTGTTCACCACCACGGTGAGCCCGTCCCCGTCGGGGAGTGCGGGCGCCCCGACCGCCGTCCGCTCGTGTCCCGGGACGACCCGGGCCTGCTCGGCGCCCCGCGCGAGGCGGCGTACGACGAACCCCGCCGCCACCCCCAGCGCCGCGCCCGCGAGCACGTCGGAGGGGTAGTGCACCCCGGTGTAGACCCGGGAGAACGCCACGGAGGCGGCCACCGGGGCCACCACGGCGCCCCAGCCCGGGGACTCCAGCGCCAGCCCGGCGGTGAAGGCGAACGCCGACGCCGAGTGCCCCGACGGGAAGGAGGTGGTCCGCGGCTGCACCGCTGCCTGGCGCGCCGCGGGCACCCCGTCCAGCAGCGGCCGCCGCCGGCGCACGGACCACTTGCCGACGGTGTTGATGGTCGCGGAGGCCAGCGCCAGCGACGCGGCCCCGCGCACGGCGGCCTTGCGGGCCCCGGCCGAGCCGACGACGGCGATGCCGGCCGCGGCCGCGCCCCACAGCACCCCGTGGTCGGCGGCCCGCCCGAGCCGGGGCAGCACCCGGTCGGCCCCGGGCCAGTGCCGCCGGGCCACCGCGTCGAACAATTGCCGGTCCCACCGGGCGAACGCGCCCCGCAAGGTCAATTCCTGTTCAGCCATCCCGAGCGCTTACCCGCACTCACGGATCTGGAATCAGGACAGCCTCCCCCCTACTCCGACTCCTCCTCCAGCGGCCGCTTGCGCAGCAGGAGCACCACCAGACCGCCCAAGACCACCAGGCCCACCGCCAGGGAGGCGATGAACGGCGTGGCCGCCGAGCTGCCGCTGGTGGCCAGCCGCTCCTCCGGGGTGTCGGGCGACCCCTGCGCGGCAGGCCCGCCCGGCGCCGCCAGCGCCGAACCGGCGGCCGCGTTCCCGTTCGCGCCGGAGGTGGCGGCCGTGTCCGTGCCCGCCGTGGTGCCGATCGGGGTCGCGGTGGAGCGCGGCCACACCGCCGTCGCCCTGGCCGCCGCGGCGGACTCGCTGGAGCCCGCCACGATCTGGGCCTGGGCCGGCACCCCGCTGGTGAAGACCCGGCCCACCGGCACCTTCGTCGCGCCGTGGACGGTGACCGAGGCGGCGCCGTCCGGGGTGCCCGCGGGCACCTCGAAGTACAGGCGGCTGCCATTGACGGCGGTGTCGACCGGGCGCCCTTCGGCGTCCACCACCCGCACCCCCATGGCCACCGCCGCGGCATCGGGCGTCACGCTCACGCTCTGGGCCCCCGTCCGCACGGTGACCGGCCCGAGCCGCGTGCCCACCGGCCCCGACACGCCCCCGGGGTCCAGCCCCAGCGACGCCGGCGGCTCCGGCAGCCGTCCCGCCTCCCGCTGCAGGTAGTCGGCCAGCATCTCCGCCGCCGGGTCCGCGGCCTCCACCTGCACGCCGTCCGCCAGCCGCCAGATCGCCACCTGGGTGCCGGCCGCCGCGCTCTGCGCGGTGAGCGCCCCGGCACCGGCCGCCTTGGCGAGCCCGGCCAGGTCGTTCAGCTGCGGGTAGGAGTGCTCCAGGACCCAGCGGATCCGCCCCGCCTCACCGTTTCCGGCGAGCGGGCTGCCGCTCCAGCCGCTCTCGGCGTACCGGGCCTGGGGCTGCGCGTTGCCCGCGAATCCGACCCCGTACGTCTGGAGCATCCCGCCGCCGTCGACCCGCATCTCGTACAGCCCGGCCGGGATCTGGCGCACCGATCCGTCGCCGCCGCGCAGGACCGCCTGCCCGTACGTCTTCAGCCCGTCCAGCACGGCGCTCGCGCCCTCGGGTGCCCTGGGTGCCCCCGGGCCGCCGTCGGCGGCCGCCCGGGCACCCGGCGCGCCGGCGAGCGCCGCGGCGAGCAGCGCCACCGCCAGCGGGCGCCGTGCGCAGGCCCGTACGGCGGACGCGGCGGACACCGGCCCGGGAGCCGGAACGCGAGCCGGGGCCGGAGGCGGAGCGGAAGCCCGGTCAAGAGCCGGAACAGGAGCGGGATAAGGAGCGGGATCAGGAGCGGAGGATGCGGGAACGGCAATCGACACAGTCTTCCCCTTCGGGCCGAAGGCCCAGGTGCCCGTGAGTACCGGGGAATCCTATCCGGCTCGAACACTCAGACCACCGCCGCGTTCTGATTGACCATCAGCGGCGTATCGGTCGTGACGATCCGACGGAACGCGGCCGTCCCGCGGTTGAGGTCGTGCCCGATGGCGGTCGCTTCGATGTCCGCGGAGAACCACCGGTTGCCCTCCCCGTCGGGAGGGTTCTCGCGCACCCGCAACCTCCCGTGCACCACGAGCGGTTCGCCGACCGAGACGGAACCGGCGAGGTTCAGGGCGAGGGTGCGCCGCGCCCAGACGGTGTAGAAGCTGGTGGGCGCGTCGGCCCACGCTTCCTTGCGGCGGTCGAAGTACCGCGGTGTCACGGCGAAGCGGAACCTCGCCGACGGTCCGGCCGGCGTCTCCCTGTAGTCGATCTGCGTCGCCACGTGACCCACCAGCGTCACCTGGGTGTCGTTCATCCCGGCCGCCCTCCCCGGGCCCGGGCCGCGGCTGAAGTCCGCGCCCCGCACCCCTGCTCCGTACCCGCACGGACCATCCGCACGAGGTACGACCATGCTGGGCCGGGGCGCCGCAGCCCGCTCGCGCCTGTGGACTACTGGCGGGTTGTGGACAACTTGTTCCCCCCTGCGGCCACCGCCCCGTACTGCTCGCGCACCTCCCGGTAGCGCAGCAGCTCCGCCGCCACCGGCTCCAGCACCCGGGCCCGGCCGCACCCGGCCGCGGCCTGCCGCAGCCGCCGCTCCGCGTCCTGCCCGTAGCGCCTGGCCGGCCCGCGGGCCGCGATCGAGCAGGCCCATTCCACCAGCGGCCCGCCGATGATGCCCGCCACCATCAGCAGCACCGGCGGCATCAGGCTCGGCTCCAGGACCCCGACGATCTGCCCGACCAGCCACAGCCCTCCGTAGATCTGGAGCAGCGTCATGGCCGCCTGCGCGAGGACCGCCGCCGGCCACCACGTGGGCCGCGGGGGCTTGGCGCTGGGCACCGCGACCGCCGCGCCGAGCGTCACCGCGATCTCGTCCAGCGCCTCCGGGAGCCGGTCGGCCCCGCGCACCGCCGTCTCCCGTACCGCCTGCGCCCAGGGCTGGGGCAGCCCTGCGGCCGCCTCGTCGGCGACCGCCCGTACCGCCTGTTCGACGCGCTGGCGGGCCGTCACCTCCTCCTCGACCGGCGCCTGGGCCAGGGCGGTGCCCCGGCCGCCGATCGCCGCAAGGGCTGCCAGCCCGGCCAGCGTGCGCGGGGCGCGCCGGCTCTCGTACCACCGCCACAGCCGAAGCCACGGGGTCCCGCAGGCCTTGCCGGCATTGCGCCGCCACGCCCGCTCGGCGGCGAGCCCGGCCGCGTACGCCCCGACCGCCTCGGCGAGCCGGTCCTCGAACTCGGCGCGCGCCGTCTCCCCGATCTCCGGCCCCGGGTGCCCGTCGGCGACGTAGAGCGGCTGCAGGCGCATGGCGGCCCGGTCGAGGTCGGCGGCGATCCGCCGGGTCGCCGCGCCCTTCTCCTGGGTGAACTGTCCGAGCATCTCGCGCAGTTCCCCGACGCCTTCACCCGTCAGGGCGGACAGTCCGAGCACCGTGGCCCCCGGATCGCCGTGCTCGCCGAGCGCGATCCCGTCGTCGTCCAGCAGCCTGCGCAGGTCGTCCAGTACGAGGTCCGCCGATTCGCCGGGCAGCCGGTCCACCTGGTTCAGCACGACGAAGGTCACCTCCGCGTGCCCGGCCAGCGGGCGCAGGTAGCGCTCGTGCAGCACGGCGTCGGCGTACTTCTCCGGGTCCACCACCCACACCACCGCGTCGACCAGGGCCAGCACCCGGTCCACGTGGTCCCGGTGTGCGCCGACCGCCGAGTCCAGGTCGGGCAGGTCCACCAGGACCATCCCGCGCAGCGCCTCGACGTCGGAGGTCTCGCGGGGCCGGCGCCGCAGCCGGCCGGGGATCTCGAGGCGGTCGAGCAGCCCGGCGGCCCCGTCCGACCAACTGCACGCGATCGGCGCCGCGGTCGTGGGCCTGCGCAGCCCCGTTTCGGAAATCTGCACCCCCGCGAGTGAATTGAAGAGGGTGGACTTGCCGCTTCCGGTGGCTCCGGCGATGGCGACGACCGTGTGCTGCGCCGACAGTCCGCGCCGCGCCGCCGCCTCGTCCAGGACCCGCCCGGCCTCGGCGAGGGTCTTGCCGTCGAGCCGGGTCCGGGACAGTCCGACGAGCTGGCGCAGCGCGTCCAGGCGCATCCGCAGCGCGTGGCCCTCGGGACTGAGCGGGGGCGCGGGGGCCTTGCCGCCGTCGTCGCCCGCTCCGGATACGGCCCGCACGAGCGCGTCGTCGCCCTCCTCGTCGCCGAAACCGGGCTCCCGGTCGAGGGGCCGGGGGCGCGAGCGTGCGATGAACCCGTCGTCCCAGCGGTCGTCGGTGCGGTCGGTCAAGGCGGTCACCGTGTCACCTCTCCTTCTGCAGTAGGGACAGCGCGGCGATCAGCTCGGCCTGTGGTTCCGGGGACACTTCGAGCGCCTCCAGCGGGGCGAGCCGGCGGTCGCGCTCGGCGCGCAGCACCTGGTCGAGGTGTTCGCCGACCAGCTCGCCGCCGCGGTCGCGCAGCCGCAGCGCGGCCTGTACGCCGATCCGTTCCGCGAGCTTCTCCCCCGCCGGGCGGGCCCGCTTGCCGCCGAGCAGAGCGGCGACCAGCAGGGCGGCGACGCCGTCGGGGTCGGGTGCGGGCTGCTTGTCGAGCCGCGCGACCTCTTCCTCGGCGAGTTCCTCCAGCACGCGCCGCCAGCGGCGTACGGCCATGCCGATACGGTCCGCCGCCTCGCGGTCCGGTGCGGGCAGCGGCACCGCCCCGGCGGCCGGCTCGCGCCGCCAGGCGTCGGCGATCCGTTCGTCGGCGGCGGCGACCGCGCACTGCAGCAGCGCCGCCAGGGACTCCGCGAGGGAGTCCAGCAGTTCGTCCGCGCTGGTGTCGAGCGGGTAGCCGCGCCAGCGGGTCAGCGCGTCCCCGGCGAGTACGGCGCCGCGGTCGAGCCGGTTGCGCACCCGCTTGCCCTCCTTCTTGTACGCGTCCTCGACGGCCGAAGTCAGCCGTACGGCGGCAGCGTGCTGGGCGGCGACGGCGGAGGCGAGCTCCGGCATCCGCCGCGCGAGGGAGTCCAGCGCTCCGAGCGCGGTCCGCCCGACGGCGTACTGGCGGGCGGCCGGATCCTGGGCGTGGTGGGCGAGCCAGGCGGCGAGCGGCGCGACGGCGCTGGCCGGCAGCAGCCCGCCCCCGCCGGCCGATTCGGGCAGCTCCGGCACCGTGAACCGCGGTACGTCGCCCAGCCCGGCCCGCGTGAGCAGCGCCCCGTACTGCCGCGAGACCTCGGCGAGGACCTGGTGCGGGACCCGGTCGAGGACGATGATCAGCGTCGCCTTGTACTGCTTGGCGGTGCGCAGCAGGTGCCAGGGCACGGCGTCGGCGTACCGCGAGGCGGTGGTGACCATGACCCAGACGTCGGCGGCGCAGATGAGTTCGGCGGCGAGCGTCCTGTTCTCGACCACGAGGGAGTCGATGTCGGGGGCGTCGAGGATGGCGAGCCCGCGGGGCAGGGAGGAGACGGTCTCGATCCGCAGCTCACGGGTGGAGTGGTTCAAAGGTCCGCGCGGGGCGGTCCTCTTCGGGTGCGGAACGCGCTCCTCCTCCCCCTGCGGGGCCCAGACCCGCATCAGGTCGGGGAGCACCCGCATGCCGGCGAACCAGTGGTGGTCGTCCGGGTGGCAGACGAGCACCGGCGTGCGCGTGGTCGGGCGCAGCACGCCGGCTTCGCTGACCTGCCGTCCGACGAGGGAGTTGACGAGGGTGGACTTGCCGGCCCCGGTGGACCCGCCGACAACGGCGAGCAGGGGCGCCTCGGGCGCCTTCAGCCGGGGTACGAGGTAGTCGTCGAGCTGCGCGAGCAGCTCGGCTCTGGTCTGACGCGCGCGGGGGGCGCCGGGCAGGGGCAGCGGCAGACGCACGGACGCGACCCGGTCGCGCAGGGCGGACAGGGCATCGAGCAGCTGAGGCCGAACATCCAAGGTCACCACATGCGAAGAATGCCCAATTTAGGGCCATTTTTGAAGCTTATACGTCCTCTGCGCGCCGACCGCGACTCCAGTGGGACATTGCGGGCACGACGGACGAGTGGGGCGCAGGCATAACGAGTGCACAACACCCAGGGCGGCGCGGCGCAAAAGCGATGCGAGAATCGCACCTGCCTGCGATTATCGGGACCGCTTCACCGAACCTCCACATCGTGGCACGCGGGTGAAGCAACCGGGACAAGGCGGCCGGAGCCCTATCCTTGACCCGGCACGGACCACAGTCCCACCCCCACCAAGGGGCTCCAGGCCACCACGGCCACCTTCCGGCCCCCGTAGCTCAGTGGATAGAGCAGGTGCCTTCTAAGCACTTGGCCGCAGGTTCGAGTCCTGCCGGGGGCACCACACTTCCACCCCTCCGAGCCCTCCCTCGCGGAGGGCTTTCCTGCAGGTCAGAGGCACCCTAGCGGGACCGGTGTAGCACCGCCATAAGCCCCGGGGGCGCCCTCGCCGGGGTCCGGCGCCGTCCGGCCGTCACCGGGTTTCCGCCGGCGGCCGCGGAGAGGGCCCGGTGAATTCCTCCGCGGCGCCCGGTCCGCCTCCGGCGCTTCGCGGAGGTCGCCGTCACCCTCGGCCCGCCACTCGGGAACGGGGCATCCACCGGCGACACATCGGGCATATCCGGCAGGCGGCACCGCGGCGCGACGCCCCGGCCGGTCCGCCGCCCGCGCCCGACGGCACCCCGTCATTCAGCCAGTTCGCTCGCCGGAGCCGGACAGGCGCGGCGCGGGTCCCGCCGCCCGTCCCGACGTCGGTCCCGCCGTCGGCGGTCCGGCGCTTCCCCACCGCGGTCCGTGTTCTACGTATGAGAAGTTCACCCTATTGGTCTCCCCGCTGCCGCCCGGCGCTCAGCTCCGCCCGCCGGACAGGCGCAGGCGCAGCCGCAGCCGGCAGATCACCGCGTCCGTGTCGCGCCGGACGGCGTGGGCCACGACGGCCCCGCGCTGGTTCTGCAGGAGCCGCTGCCACAGCCGCTCCGGCTCGGCCTCCGCGATGACCGACGCCATCGCGTCGAGGCTTGACGCCGAACGTCCCGGTTCTGACGCGTCCTTGACTCCCGGACCCCACAGGCCGCCCGCACCGGTCGACCACGCAGGTCGTTCACGCAGGTGGGGACGCGGTACCGCCGCTCACGGCATTTCCGTGCGCCCCGGCGTTAAGGGCTCGTCAAGATCTGCTCCATGAGCTGCGCCTGGGGCCGCAATGCGTACGCTTTCCAGCTGGTCGCACTGGTGGCCGGATCGAAGCGGTACGACAGGAGCATCACCATGGCGGCCACCCCTGCCCGCCCCTCACGCCTGCGCGCGTGGCTGCTGGAGGGTCTGACCGACCAGAACAGACGGTCCGGCCCCCGCGCCGGGGAACCGACCACCGAGCACGAGGGCCGTCCGTGGTGGCGCGTCATGTGCCTGACCGGTCTCGACTACTTCTCCACCCTCGGCTACCAGCCCGGCATCGCGGCGCTGGCCGCGGGCCTGCTCTCGCCGGTCGCGACGATCGTCCTCGTCCTGCTCACCCTCTTCGGCGCGCTCCCGGTCTACCGGCGGGTCGCCGAGGAGAGCCCGCACGGCGAGGGCTCCATCGCCATGCTGGAGCGGCTGCTGTCCTTCTGGAAGGGCAAGCTCTTCGTCCTGACCCTGCTCGGGTTCGCCGCGACCGACTTCCTCATCACCATCACCCTGTCGGCCGCCGACGCGACCGCGCACCTGGTGGAGAACCCGCACCTCACCGGCACCCTGCGCGGCCACGAGGTACTGATCACCCTGATCCTCGTCGCCCTGCTCGGCGCGGTCTTCCTGAAGGGCTTCAGCGAGGCCATCGGCGTGGCCGTGGTGCTGGTGGCCACCTACCTCGCCCTCAACGCGATCGTCGTCGCGGTCGGGCTGTGGCAGGTCCTCACCGAACCCCACGTCGTCGCGGACTGGGCGGACGCCCTCACCGCCGAGCACGGCAACCCCTTCATGATGATCGCCATCGCGCTCGTCGTGTTCCCGAAGCTCGCCCTCGGCCTGTCGGGCTTCGAGACGGGCGTGGCCGTCATGCCGCACGTCCAGGGCGACGCCGACGACGCCGCCGCCAAGCCCGGCGGCCGGATCCGGGGCACGAAGAAGCTCCTGACCACGGCCGCCGTGATCATGAGTGTCTTCCTGATCTGCTCCAGCTTCATCACCACGCTGCTGATCCCGGCCGAGGAGTTCAAGTCGGGCGGCGAGGCCAACGGCCGCGCCCTGGCCTACCTGGCCCACGAGCACCTGGGCTCCGCCTTCGGCACCGTCTACGACGTCTCCACGATCCTGATCCTGTGGTTCGCGGGCTCCTCGGCCATGGCCGGTCTGCTCAACCTGATGCCGCGCTACCTGCCCCGATACGGCATGGCCCCGCACTGGGCCCGCGCGCTGCGCCCGATGGTGATCGTCTTCACCCTCGTCGCGTTCCTCGTCACCTGGATCTTCCACGCCGACGTGGACGCGCAGGGCGGTGCGTACGCCACCGGCGTCCTGGTCCTGATCACCTCGGCCGCCGTCGCCGTGACCATCGCCGCCCGCAAGGCCGGGGAGCGCGGCTGGACCATCGGCTTCGGCGTCATCTCCGTGATCTTCATCTACACGACCGCGGTGAACGTCGTCGAGCGCCCCGACGGCGTGAAGATCGGTGCCTGCTTCATCGCCGGCATCATGGCCCTCTCCCTCCTCTCCCGCCTCGCCCGCGTCTTCGAACTCCGCGTCACCCACGTGGAGCTGGACGACATGGCGCAGCGGTTCGTCCGCGACACCGCCAACCGCACCATCCGCTTCATAGCCAACGAACCCGACAACCGGGACGACACCGAGTACCGGCTCAAGAAGCAGCAGATCCGCGCGGACAACGACATCCCGTCCGAGGACGACGTCATGTTCGTCGAGGTCACCGTCCTGGACGCGTCCGAGTTCGAGTCCGGGATGCGGGTACGGGGCGAGGTGCTGCACGACCGCTACCGCGTCCTGACCCTGGAGAGCTCCTCCATCCCCAACGCCCTGGCCGCACTGCTGCTGTACGTACGGGACGAGACCGGGCAGCGGCCGCACATCTACTTCGAGTGGACGGAGGGCAACCCGATGGCCAACTTCCTGCGGTTCTTCCTCTTCGGCCAGGGCGAGGTCGCCCCCGTGACCCGCGAGGTCATCCGCGAGGCCGAACCCGACCGCGCCCGCCGCCCCCACGTCCACGCCGGCTGACACGACCGTCCCGCCCGACGGGGGGGTGTCGGGCGGGACGGGGAGCGGGGAGAGGACGGGTTCCGGGCGCGTGGATCACGCGGCGGGGGCGTCCTCCGGGGAGACGCCGAAGACCTTGACGGCCTGGTAGTAGGTCCAGGCGGTGCCGTCACAGGAGGTCTTCTTGGCGCCCGAGTACTGCGTGCAGACGCGCTTGAGGTCCGAGTAGAACATGTCGTCCAGCCGGGACTTGGCGGCCGAGAACTCACCTGCCGCCTTGTAGTTGCGGTAGCCGAAGTCGTGGCGGGCGCAGGCCGTCTGGAAGGGGAAGCCGAACGGGTTGTCCGGGGACGTCGTGCAGTAGTCCGTCGACCAGTCGAAGCCGTACGCCGACCAGGCCCCCTGGCTGCCGCGGGCCGCGACCCAGGAGTTGTAGCTGGCGGCGCTCGTTTGCGTCCAGTTGCTCAGCACCTGCGGCTTGTCCGCTGGGGCCGCAGAGGCGGGGGTCGCGAAGACGAGCACACCGGCCGCGGCGGCGGACGCGAGAACGGGGGCGAGGCGACGGCGCATGACATTCCTCCGGGAGGGGCGGGGACGGGGCGGGGTGGGGGTGGTGCGGGGGGTGTGCGGCCGCCGTCCGGCCAACTCCCGGTGCGGCGTCTGGTCACACCCTCGGAGCCCGCCATATCGCCGATCCCCACGGCACCTATAACGCGGAGCGCCACCCGGTGAGCCGGGGTGGCGCTCCGCTGGAATCCCAATGCCGCTCGCGCTACGGCGTGTTGGCCACCTCGTCCCCGGCGGTGGTGGCGGCGCAGTCGCCTTGCAGCATGCGGCGGGTGAGGGTGCCGCCCGAGCATGAGGGTCGCACCGATGCCGGCCAGCCCGAGCAGCGCGGCCGCCACCTGGGCCAGGGGGATCAGCAACCGTGCCCGGCGCAGCCGCCGGGCCGCCGGGTCACCGCCGAGCGGGGCGGCCCGCTCGCGCGGTCCGGTCAGGCCGAGCGCGGCGAGGGTCAGCGCCGCCTGGGGCCAAAGGGCCGGACCGGGACTCAGGTATGAGTCGTTGTCACCCTTGGGGTCGAGACGAGGTTGGTACTCGGGAGGGACGCGGAAAGAGGCCCGGGCGCGAACACTTGTGGGTATGAACCGCCGTCCTCTCGTCATCGTCGCCGCCACCGTGGGAGTGCTCGCCACCGCCGCCTTCGCGCTGCCCAACCTCCCGCCCAACCCCGTGACCGACGCGGTCAACGACCATGTGTTCAAGGAGAAGGGCAAGCGCTTCCAGACCGCGGCCGATGCCCCGACCCGCGGGGAGCCGACGTGGGTTCTGCCGTCCTGGATACCCAAGGACGCCACCGATGTTCGAATACACGTCCGGACCACCGGGGAGGCCCGGCTGATCCGGTTCAAGCTGGGCGCGACCCCGCTGGACGGCCCTCAGTGCACGGCGGGCACGCCCAAGCAGATGGCGCGGCCGGCGCTGGACGCCAAGTGGTGGCCGCACGACACCCGCTCCGAGGAGCGGTCCGAGTGCCGGGACACCCACCAGTACCAGGTCGCGGTGCGCGGCAAGCGGGTCTACGCGTGGACCGACGGGACACCGTCGCCGGGCGCGAAGACGCAGGGCGGCGCCCCGGCGGCGCAGCATGCGGCGGGCGCCCGCTAGAGGGCGTCCTCGGCGAGGGCCGTCGCCGCGGCCCGGGCGAAGCCGTCGGGGTTGTCGAGCATGATGTTGTGCCCGCAGTCGGGGACGGGGACCACCGTCACCCCGGACGCCTCCAGCGCCTCGGTGCCGGGGAAGTGGCCGTCCTGCGTCGGGAACAGGTAACTGCGGGGGATCTTCAGCTCCAGCAGCAGCTCGCGCATCGTGGGCGTCGTACCCACGGCGAGGTGGAAGGCGCTGCGGTACAGCGCGACCCGGCCCGCCAGCCGCATCGTGGACCACCAGTGCGCCCCGACCCGGTCGCGCACCTCGGCCCAGCCGCCGGCCAGGAACTCCTCCTCGGAGTAGGAGGCGATCCCACTGCTGCCTGCCGCGCCGGGAGTGCGGGGGCTGGGGTCAAGGTTCGCGTCGACCAGGACCAGACGGGAGACGAGGTGGGGGTGCCGGTCGGCCAGCACGATGGCCACGGCCCCGCCCATGCTGTGCGCGATCAGTTCGGCCCCGTCGGCGTCGGCCTGTTCGAGCGCGGAGGCGAGCGCGTCGGCATGCGCCTCCAACGTGTAGGAGAAGTCCTCGGGCCGGTCGCTGTGCCCGTGCCCCAGCAGGTCGACGAGCAGGGACCGCCGCCCGGCGAGCAGCGGGTGCACGGCGCACGCCGCGAAGTAGGCGGGCGAGGTGGACCCCAGCCCGTGCAGGTAGACCCGGGGCGGCTGCGCCCCCGGCAGTTCGACCCACCGGATCCGGTCACCATCGGGCGTGACGACGGCACTTCGCATGCTGCACTCCCCCAAGTCGAAGCCAAGTCGAAGCCGAATCGAAGTCGATCGAAGTCGAGGGGGAAGCATAGGCCTTGCCCCGGGCCGGGGCGGCGACCAGCTCGTCTACCCTCGTCGGATGACTACCTACGTGAACCGCCTCGGCAGCGGCGGGCCGCGGACCGGGGCGCTGCCGACGGGTACGGGCGTGGCGGTCTGGGCTCTGGACACCACCTCGCAGGTGGTCGGCGGCCACCCGGTCGCCGAGGCGCTGCCGATGCTGGACGCGGCCGAGCGGGACCGGGCCGAGCGGCTGATGCGGGAGGGCGACCGGCGCCGCTACCTGGCCTCGCACGTGGGGCTCCGGGTGCTGATCGGGGGTTACCTCGGGCTGGCCCCGGCGGAGGTGGCGCTGGTCCGCGAGACCTGCCCGTGCTGCGGTGGCCCGCACGGCCGGCCCGCCGTGGCGGGCGGCGCACTGCAGTTCTCCCTCTCGCACAGCGGCGACGTGGCCTACTTCGCCTTCGCGGGGGTCCCGGTCGGGGTCGACGTGGAGGGGATCCCGAGCGCGGCCGCGGTGGCCGACGTACTGCACACGCTGCACCCGGCGGAGACCGCGGAGCTGACCGCGCTCCCGGAAGCGGACCGGCCCGCGGCGATGGGGCGGGTGTGGTCCCGCAAGGAGGCCTACCTCAAGGCCACCGGTACGGGCCTGGCGCTCGGCCTGGCGGAGCCGTACGTCGCCACCGTGCCCACCCCGGCGGCGGTCCCCGGCTGGACCCTGACCGACCTGCCGGCCCCACCCGGCTACGCCGCGGCCCTCGCCCTGCGCGCCCCTGCCCCGGCGGCCCCGGCAGCCCGGGAGCCGGGCTCGGTCTAGCCCGTACGCACCGCCCGGGCCGCCGCGGCCCGGGCCAGGTCGGGCCAGAGCGCGGCGAGCCAGGCCTCCACCGAGGGGCCGTCCGCAGGCCCGCCGGTACCCGGTCGTGCAGGGCCGCGGTCTCCGGTTCGGCGTCGCGGTGCAAGGTCAGGATCCGCGGTTCGGCGGGGCCCGGCGCGGCCAGGACCGCGCTCCGCAGGAACATCACGTGGGCGGCCGGCAGCCACACCCCGCCGCGGGCCTGCCCGCTCGTCCCGCCCGGGGATCCGCCCGCCAGGGCCCACGGTTCCGGCGCCAGGTACCGCACCTCCCTCACCCCCGTGAACCGGGCCGCCGCCGCACACATCTCGCACGGCTCCTGCGTGCTCCACAGCGTGGCCGCGCCGAGGTCCCGGCCCGTCCGGGCGGCCCCGAGCGCGTTCGTCTCGGCGTTCGTCTCGGCGTTCGTCTCGGCCTGCGCCAGCGGCGTGCCGCGCAGCGGTCCATCCCCGGGCCCTCCTCGTACGCGAGGGCGAGCGCCCTGCGTACCGCCCGGGGCGCGGCCCGCCACGCCGTGCCGAAATCGATCTCCCCTGCGTCATGCCCGCACTATCGTGGCCGCCATGGACATCCGCCGAGCCGGTACCCCCGCCGAACTCCAGGCTGCCGAGGGCCTCTTCGACGGCCCCGTCAGCGAGGACCGGTCGCGGCGGTTCCTCGCCGCCGCCGGGCACCTGATGCTCATCGCCTACGTGGACGGCGTGCCCGCCGGCATGGTCTCCGGCATCGAGATGAGCCACCCCGACAAAGGCACCGAGATGTGCCTGTACGAGCTCTCGGTGGACGAGGGCTACCGGCGGCGCGGGATCGGCCGCGCCCTGACCGAGGCCCTGGCCGCCGAGGCCAAGGCCCACGGCTGTTACGGCATGTGGGTGGGCGTCGACACCGACAACGGAGCCGCCCTGGCCACGTACGCCTCGGCCGGCGCCCGCGACGAGGGCGTGTTCGCGATGCGCGGCTGGCCCCTGGGCGCGGACATCGCGTAGCTCCTGCGGCGGCGTGTCGTGGGGCCAGTCGGCGCACCCTCCGCGCGGGCTTCGCGCGCCGGGCCGAGCATCGGGCGCATGACCCCACTCTTCACCCTGTTCCCGGCCGCCGCCCTGCTGGCGGCGGCCACGCTGTCAGCGCCGGCGCCCGCCGAAACCCCCACCGCCGCCTACGTCGTGGTCCTGCGCGACTACGCCTCGCGGGCCCCCGTCCGCGCCCTTGCCGCCGAGGCCGAGGCGGCCGGCGACCGGGTCGGGGCCGTGTACGACACCGTCCTGAACGGCTTCGCCGTACGCACCACCGCCGCCCGCGCCGCGGCCCTCGCCGCGGACCCGCGGGTGGCCTCCGTGGAGCCGGACGCCGAGTTCCGGATCAGCGACGGCAACGGCGGCAGCGGCGACGGCGGCGGCGGCGGCAGCAGCAGCAGCAGCAGCAGCAGCAGCAGCAGCAACTCCGGCGCCGCCGCCTTGGCTCAGAGCCCCGCGCCCTGGCCGCTGGACCGGATCGACCAGCGCGAGCTCCCGCTCGACGGCTCGTACGCGTACGCCACCCAGGCGCGGGGCGTCACCGCGTACGTCGTGGACACCGGGATCAACATCCTCCACCAGGAGTTCGCCGGCCGCGCCCGGTTCGGGGTCAACACCGTGTCCCGGCAGAGTGCCGACGACTGCAACGGTCACGGCACGCACGTCGCGGGAACGATCGGCGGGGCCACGTACGGGGTCGCCAAGGGGGTCTCGCTCGTCGCGGTCAAGGTCGCCGACTGCCGCGGGAACGGCAACCTGTCGGCCATGATCGGCGGCCTCGACTGGATGGTGAGGGACGCCCTGGCGGCCGGCGCCACCCCGGCGGTGGCCAACATGAGCATGGGCGGCAGCTACAGCTTCGCCCTGAACCGGGCGGTGAGGCGGGCGGTCGCCGCCGGGATCACCTTCACCGTCGCCGCCGGCAACGCCCGCGAGAACTCCTGCGCCGGTTCCCCGGCGAGCGTCTCGCAGGCCGTCACGGTCGGCGCGACCGACGCCACCGACCGGTGGGCCCGGTTCTCCAACTACGGCAGGTGCGTGGACCTGGCCGCGCCGGGCGTGTCCGTCACCTCCGCGTGGAAGGGCTCCGCCACCGCGACCGCGCGGGCCTCCGGCACCTCGATGGCGGCCCCGCACGTGGCGGGCGCCGCCGCGCTGATCCTGGCGGGCGGTACGGCCAGGACCCCGGCCCAGGTGTTCCGGGCACTCGTACGCGATGCCGTGCCCGGCCGGATCACCGCGCTCCCGGCCGGCACCCCGAACCTGCTGCTGCACACACCGACCCGCAGGTAACCGGCCGTACGCACGCCCCGCCCGCCGACGCCTCCCCGGCCGCCGGGGGGCCTCGTTACCGCAGGTCAGCGCCGTCCCGCAGTCCCACCCTCCCCACCCGCACCGCGGGCCGGCCGACCGGTATCCGGCCACCTGCCAGACCTGGCCTGATGGCACATCAATTTCTGAGTGCTTCGGGCGAAAGCAAGCCATTGACTTCTCATCACCGCGACGCGTCAATGTCGGCCACCGCACCGGCTCGGCCTCCCCCACACAGCGGGTGGGGGGAGGGGTTCGTCTGACGAAGGAGTCGCGACCCAGTGAGTACAACGTTCCGACGAAGAGTTCTGGCCGGGGCGGGCGCATTGTCCCTGGCCCTGACGGGCGGCGTGGTGGGCCTGGCGGGCTCCGCGCAGGCCGCGACGAAGACGACTCCCGTCTTCGAGAACTGCGACGCCCCGGCGCCGCAGGCGGACGGTTCGGGCAACCAGAACTACACGGTCACCCTGCCGGACGGCGCCAAGGCCGGCGACGTCGTCCCGATCACCATCGACCCGGGCGCGAGCCCGCTGCTCCCCGGCTTCTCCGTCACGACGGTGAACACCTCCAAGGTGACCCTGAAGGTCGGCACGACCACCCAGGTGGTCGTCAGCCCGCCCGAGACGGTCAGCGTCGTGGCCGGACAGCCCCTGGACCCCAAGGCGTTCTCCGGCACCATCAAGATCCCGGACGGCTCCGAGGGCACCACCCTCTCCGTCTCCCTCGACCTGTCGGTGGTCGACGCGGACCTCTCCGGCTCGATCTTCACCACCACCTGCACCCCGGCGCCTCGCCCGAGCGCCTCCCTCGGCTCAGTCGCCGTGGAGGCCCTGCCCAAGGACCCGATCACCACCAAGCTGACGCCCAACAGCGGCAAGGCCGGCACCGCGGTCACCGTCACCGGCGCCAACTTCCCCGCCGGACCGGTCACCTGCTCCGCCCTCAAGGGGGGCGCCGCGACCGGTGAGACGGGCAGCGGCACGGCCGCGGCCGACGGCACCGCCACCTGCGCGATCACGATCAACCAGGACACCGACCAGATCAAGCTCGACGGTGCCGTCACCCCGTACAAGGACTTCGTCTTCGTCAAGGACCAGCCCGGGGTGAAGAACCCGGTCGACGTCGAGGTGCTGCCCGGTCCGCTGGCCATCGGCCCGCAGAGCGGCAACCCGGCCGTCGACTTCGGCAAGGTGACCATCAACGGCAAGGCGCAGTCGGTCATCGGCCAGTTCACCGCGATGACCGTCCAGGACTTCCGCGGCGGCACCCTCGGCTGGGACGTCTCGGCGACCCGTACGCCGTTCCTGAACGAGGCCACCGGCCACTCGATGGCCAAGGCGCAGATCGGCATCCAGCCGTCCTGCAAGGTGACCAACGCGGACAGCCCGAGCACCTGCACCGCCGGTGCGCCCGGTGCGATCTCCGACACCCCGATGAAGATCGCCTCCCAGGCGCCGGGCGGGGACAACCTGACCGGTGGCGAGTTCGAGGTGGGCGGCGCCGGGATGATCCAGCTCCCGCCGTTCATGTTCGCCGACACCTACCAGTCGGTCGTCACCTTCTCGATCGCCTGACCCCGCCCAACCCGCTCCATCCGGGTGGTGCGGTGCTCCGGCACCGCACCACCCTTCCCCTGTCCGCCCCGTCTGGAGAACCGCCCATGCGCACCCGCCTCCGCACCCGTAGCCGCATACGCACCCGCCGCCGTCGTCCGCGCAGCGCCCTGTACGGTCTGCTCGCCGGCCTGCGCCTGCTGGGCGCGGGCCTGCTCCTGCTGGGCGCGGGCCTGCTGTCCGCCACCCCCGCCGCGGCCGCGGACAACGGCACCTGGGGGGTCTTCCCGACTCCGCCGGCCGGCGCGGCGATGACCGACCGCGCGTACTTCTTCCACCAGGGCGAGGCCGGGAGCACCGTCACCGACAGCGCGACGATCGTGAACTCCTCCGACAAGGAGCTGACGTTCCAGGTCTTCGCCACCGATGCCGTGAACACCCCGGTGGGCGGGGCCTTCGCGCTGCTGCCGGTGGAGACCGGGCCCAAGGACGTGGGCACGTGGATCGCGCTGGCGCCGCAGACCGCGACCACGGTCACCGTGCCGCCCAAGGGCCGCAAGGACATCCCCTTCACCGTGAAGGTCCCGGCGGACGCGACGCCCGGCGACCACGTGGGCGGGATCGTCGCCCTCAACACCGCCGTGGAGGGCGTGCAGAAGGAGGGCAAGGTCCAGGTCGGGGTGAAGCGCTCGGTGGGGGCCCGGCTCTACTTCCGGGTGCCCGGGCCGGTGACCCCGGGGCTGAGCGTGGAGGACGTGAAGGTGGACCGGGCGGCGCCGCTGCTGCCCTGGGTGAAGAAGGCCCGCGCCACGGTCACGTACACCCTGGTCAACCGTGGCAACGTGGTCGTCGAGCCGAAGGTGGCGGTCGCGGCCGAGGGGCTGTTCGGACGCACGGTGCTGGACCGGCCGGCCCGTGAGCTGAAGCTGGTGCTGCTGCCGGGCCAGCGGATCGTACTGACCGAGGACTGGGCGGACGCTCCGCAACTGGACCGGGTCACCGTCGACATCACGGCCGGGGCGGCGGCTTACCCCGACCTGTCCTCCGGATCCACCGCCGATTTCCTCGCCGTTCCCTGGCCGGCGCTGGGCGCCGTCCTGGTGCTGGCGGGCGCGGCGATCGCGTGGCGGGTACTGCGCCGCCGCCGCACCGGGGGCGAAGACGCGCGACCCACACCGGACTTGGCTGCGGCCCGCTGAGCGGCGAGGGTGTCTCCCGGTGGCGGCATTCGGCCACCACCGCTACGGGGAGGCACAACCATGGAACACCAGCACGGCAAAGGCCGGCCTGACCAGCCGGCCCGCGCCCGCTCCGGCCCCGACCGGCGGGTGGTGTTCGCGGGGGGCCTGGCCGGGGCGGCCGCTCTCGCGCTCGGCGTCGCCGGCGGGGCGCACGCCGCGGGCACCACGTCCGGGATGCGCGGGGCGGCCGCGGCGACCGCCGCGGGTGCGGGACTCGCGGCCTTCGGGACGCTCGACCCGGCCCGCTCCGCCACCAAGGGCGCGGGCCTGCTGACCCGGATCGAGCGGACCCTGGGCACCGGCGCCGCCGCCTACCAGCCCGGCGACGGCTGGGTGCGCCTCACCCTCCCGCTCTCCGACGGCGGCCCGGCCCCCGTCACCGTGGACGTGGTCGCGGACACGGCGCGGCCGCCGCGCGGGATCGCGTACCTGCTGCCGGGCGGGGGGCTGAACTTCGGCGCCGACTTCTTCACCCCCGGCGGCCCCGGCGACCACAACCTCGCGCACGAGCTGCGCCGCCAGGGCCTGTTGGTGGTCGGCGTGACCCCGCGCGAGGACTCCGCGCGCGCCGGCGACATCACCGCGGACCGGGGGCTCGCCGCGCACCGCCGGGACCTGGCCAAGGTGGTGGGCGCGCTGGACTCCGTACTGCGGCTGCCGTACCAGTACGCCGGGCACTCCGCCGGGGCCGCCCTCGCGCTGGACGCGGCCTCGCACGACGGCTCCCCGCGCCTGCAGCGGGTGGTGGCCCTGGACACGACCGGGCCGTACACGGGAGCCCTGGCCGTACGGGCGGCGCAGACGCGGGACGTGTACGCCGGCCAGCTCGCGCGCGGCGTGTACGCGACCGACCCGGGGCTGGCGGGGCTGGTCGCGCGGGCCGTCCGCGACCCGGGCGGCTCCTCGCCCGTACCGTGGCCGCCGGACCCCGCGCGGCGCTTCACCCACGCGGGGCTGGCCCATTTCGCGCTGATCCGCACCTGCGTGCTGCCGGGCGCGGCGAACTGGATCTACAGCCAGGGCCACAGCGCGGGGAGTTACGCATTCGGCGCGACCCCGGCCGAGGACCGGTTCACGCTGGCCCACACCCCGCTGGCCACCTGGCACGCGGCCACCACCGCCCTCGGCAGCGGCCTGATCCCGACGGCCCTGATGCGGGACCTGGCCGCGGTCTGGGCGGGCGACGAGAAGGCGTACAAGATCGACTGGGGCCGGATAACCGCCGAGGTGGTCTGGATCAACACCGAGCTGGGCCGCGGCGACCATCCGCGCGGCGCGGAGCTGATCCGCGCGGCCGGCAACAAGCGGGTCGGCTACTCGGTCGTCCCGGGCTACGGCCACGGCGACGCGGTCTGGTCCGCCACGGCGGCGAAGGACGTCTGGTCCCTGCTGTTCCGAACCGGCCGCCCGCCGGCCCGGGGAACGGGCTCGCCCCCCGCGTGAGGGTTGCGGGGGGCGAGCGGCCGGTGCGGGTCGGGTCGGGTCGGGTCGGGTCAGTGGTTGCGCGGGAAGCCGAGGTCGACGCCCGCCGGGGCGTCGGAGGGGTCCGGCCAGCGCGTCGTGACGACCTTGCCGCGGGTGTAGAAGTGGATGCCGTCGTTCCCGTAGATGTGGTGGTCGCCGAAGAGCGAGTCCTTCCAGCCACCGAAGGAGTGGTAGCCCACCGGCACCGGGATCGGCACGTTGACGCCGACCATGCCCGCCTCGATCTCCAGCTGGAAGCGGCGGGCCGCTCCGCCGTCGCGGGTGAAGATCGCCGTGCCGTTGCCGAACGGCGAGGCGTTGATCAGCGCCACGCCCTCCTCGTAGGTCTCGGTGCGCAGCACGCACAGCACCGGGCCGAAGATCTCGTCGCGGTAGGCGTCCGAGTCGGTCTTGACGTTGTCGAGCAGCGACAGGCCGATCCAGTGGCCGTTCTCGTTGCCCTCCACCGTGTAGCCGGTGCCGTCGAGGACCACGTCGGCGCCCTGGGCGGCCGCGCCCTTGACGTACGAGGCGACCTTGTCGCGGTGGGCGGCGGTGATCAGCGGACCCATCTCGGAGGTCGGGTCGTTGCCGGGGCCGATCTTGATCTTCTCGGCCCGCTCGCGGATCTTCTCGACGAGCGTGTCCGCGATGGAGCCGACGGCCACGACGGCGGAGATCGCCATGCAGCGCTCGCCGGCCGAGCCGTAGGCGGCCGAGACCGCCGCGTCGGCGGCCGCGTCCAGGTCGGCGTCCGGCAGCACCAGCATGTGGTTCTTGGCGCCGCCCAGGGCCTGCACGCGCTTGCCGTTGGCGGAGGCGGTGGTGTGGATGTGGCGGGCGATCGGGGTGGAGCCGACGAAGGAGACGGCCGCGATGTCGGGGTGCGCCAGCAGCGCGTCCACCGCCACCTTGTCGCCGTGGACCACGTTGAGCACGCCCGCCGGCAGACCGGCCTCGGTCATCAGCTCGGCCAGCTTGTTGGACGCCGACGGGTCCTTCTCGCTCGGCTTGAGGATGAAGGTGTTTCCGCAGGCCACGGCCAGCGGGAACATCCACATCGGCACCATCGCCGGGAAGTTGAACGGGGTGATGCCCGCGACCACGCCGATCGGCTGGCGGATGGAGGAGACGTCCACGCGGTTGGAGACCGACGTGGAGAGTTCGCCCTTGAGCTGCGTGGTGATCCCGCAGGCCAGCTCGACGATCTCCAGGCCGCGCGCGACCTCGCCCAGCGCGTCCGAGTGGACCTTGCCGTGCTCGGCGGTGATCAGCTCGGCGATGGCGTCGCGGTTGGCGTCCAGCAGGGCGCGGTAGGCGAACAGCACCTTGGTGCGGGCGGCCAGCGAGGACTGGCCCCAGGTCTGGAAGGCCTCCTTCGCGACCTGCACGGCGGCGTCGACCTCGGCGGCCGAGGCCAGGGCGACCTGCGTGGTGACCTCGCCGGTGGCCGGGTCGGTGACCGGGCCGTAGTTGCCCGACGCGCCCTCGACGGTCTTGCCACCGATCCAGTGGTTGACGGTCTTCATGCCTATTGCTCCTTCACAGATGGCGACGTCGCTGCGCGGCTTGCCGGTCGTACTCTTCGCGGGCTTCCACCGCGGACGCACGGGTCGCGGTCTCGGCCACAGGAACATCCCACCACGCCTGTGCCGGGGGTGGGCCCGACACAGTGTCGGGTGTTCGGGTCGTTGCGTAGACACATGTGGGACGGTCCGCCGCACGCGCCTCGGAGAGAGCTTTTCGCAGGTCACCGATGGTGCGGGTGCGGATCACGGCCATCCCGAGGGAGGCCGCGTTGGCGGCGAGGTCCACGGGAAGGGGGTCGCCCGTGTACGAGCCGTCCGCCGCCCGGAAGCGGTAGGCGGTGGCGAAGCCCTCGCCCCCCACCGCCCCCGAGAGGCCGCCGATGGAGGCGTAGCCGTGGTTGTCGAGGATCACCACCTTGATCGGGACGCCCTCCTGGACGGCCGTGACGATCTCGGTCGGGTTCATCAGGTACGTCCCGTCGCCGACCAGCGCCCACACCGGGCGGCCGGGCGCGGCGAGCGCCACCCCGATGGCGGCCGGGATCTCGTAGCCCATGCAGGAGTAGCCGTACTCCAGGTGGTACTGGTCGGACGAGCGGGCCCGCCACAGCTTGTGCAGGTCGCCGGGGAGGGATCCGGCCGCGTTGACCAGGATGTCGGTGCCGTCGACGAGGCCGTCCAGCAGGCCGAGGACCTGCGTCTGGGTGGGGACCGCGTCGTCCTCGTCCCCGGGGACCTCGTAGGCCTGGTTGACGCGCGCTTCCCAGCGCCCCTTGTCCGCCCCGTACGCGGCCTCGTAGGCGGGATCCACGCGGTGGCCCCACAGCGCCTCCCGGAGCTCGTCGAGGGCTTCCCGCGCGTCGGCGACCAGGGGGCGGGCGGCGAGTTTGTGGGCGTCGTACGGGTCCAGGTTGAGGCCGATGAACCGGACGGCGGGGTTCTGGAACAGGGTGGCGGAGGCGGTGGTGAAGTCGGTCAGCCGGGTCCCGGCGGCGATGACGAGGTCGGCCTCCCGGGCGAGGCGGTCGGCCGTGGCCGTCCCCGTGTGCCCGATACCGCCCACCTCGGCGGGGTGGTGGTAGGGCAGGACGCCCTTGCCCGCCTGTGTGACGGCCACCGGGATCCCGGTGGCCTCGGCGAGGGCGGCCAGGGCCGCCTGCGCCGCGCTGTGCCGGATCCCGCCGCCGGCGACGATCAGGGGCCGCGCGGCGCCCCGTACGGCGTCGGCCGCCGCGGCGAGCTCCGCCCGGTCCGGGCGGGGCCGGCGTACGCCCCACACCCGCTCGGCGAAGAACTCCTCGGGCCAGTCGTACGCCTGCGCCTGTACGTCCTGCGGCAGCGCGAGGGTGACGGCGCCGGTCTGCACGGGATCGGCGAGCACCCGCATGGCCTGGAGGGCGGCGGGGACCAGGGCCTCGGGGCGGGTGATTCGGTCGAAGTACCGGGAGACGGGCCGCAGGGTGTCGTTGACGGAGAGGTCCCCGGCGTACGGGACTTCGAGCTGCTGGAGCACCGGATCGGCGGGCCGCGCGGCGAAGGCGTCCCCGGGGAGCAGGAGCACGGGGATCCGGTTGATCGTGGCGAGGGCGGCCCCGGTGACGAGGTTGGTGGCGCCGGGGCCGATGGAGGTGGTGACGGCGTGCGCGGAGAGCCGCCCGCACTGGCGGGCGTACCCGACGGCGGCGTGCACCATGGCCTGCTCGTTGCGCCCCTGGAAGAAGGGCATGGCGTGCGGGCCGCTCTCCAGGAGGGCCTGCCCGATCCCGGCGACGTTCCCGTGCCCGAAGATCCCCCAGGTGGCGGCGACGAGGCGCTGCCGGTGCCCGTCGCGCTCGGTGTACTGGCGGGCGAGGAAGCGTACGAGCGCCTGCGCCACGGTGAGCCTCACTGGGGGTCCTCCGTGCGGTGGAAGGGCAGCCTGGGGTCGACGTCCTGTCCGGCCCAGGTGGACCGGATCCAGCCGTGGTCGGGGTGGTCGCGGATCAGCCACTCCCGCGTCCGGTCCGGTCCGGCCATCACGTTGAGGTAGTACATGTCATGGCCCGGAGCCGCGATGGACGGTCCGTGCCAGCCGTCCGGGATGAGCACCGCGTCACCGGTCCTCACCTCGGTGAGGATGTCGGTCTTCCCGGCCGGGGAGGGGCTGACACGCTGATAGCCGACCCCGGGCGTGTCCCCGTGCGGGGCGATCTCGAACCAGTAGATCTCCTCCAGCCGGGACTCCTCGCCGGGGTGGTGCTCGTCGTGCTTGTGGGGCGGGTACGAGGACCAGTTCCCGCCGGGGGTGAGCACCTCGACGGCGATGAGCCGGTCGCACTCGAAGGCCCCGGCGGCGGCGAAGTTGTTGACCTGCCGGGAACACTGCCCGGCCCCGCGCAGCTCGACGGGCACGGCCGCGGCCGGGCCGTACCGCGCGGGCAGCCGCCGCTCGCACCGCGCCCCGACGATCGCGAACCGCCCGCCGCCGGCCGAGCGGATCTCCACTCGCGCGTCGCGCGGCACGTACGCGAAGTCGGTGGGCCCGTCGAACACCCCGGCGCGGCCGCGCAGTTCGAAAACCTCCGGTCCGCTGCTGATGTCGCCGGCCGGCCATTCCGGCCCCGCCGGCGTTCGAGGCGCGTTGTCCGGGGCGGAGCCCCGCTCTTCGAGCTCCGCACAGCGGACCGTGCAGGCACCCGACAACGGGAGCACGATCCACTCCGCGTCACCGCACTCGTGCGCGTGCACCTCGCCGGGCCCCAGCTCCAGGACCACCAGCCGGGTCCATTCCATCCTCCGCTCAGACAGCACCGCCACGCCCCAGCACCTCCTCCACCTCACTGGCGAACGGCATCGCCGTGGAACACGCCAACCGCGAAGCAACAATGGCCCCGGCCGCGTTCGCGTACCGGATCGTCCGCTCCAGGTCCCACCCGGAGAGCAGCCCGTGGCACAGGGCCCCGCCGAACGCGTCCCCGGCCCCGAGCCCGTTGACGACAGTCACCGGCACCGGCGCGACCTCCGCCACCGCCCCGTCGCGGTGCACGGCCAGGACCCCCCGCGGCCCCCGTTTGACCACCGCAAGTTCCACGCCCGCCGCCAGCAGCGCCCGCGCCGCCGCGTGCGGGTCCGACTCCCCGGTGGCGAGCGCGCATTCCTCCGCGTTGCCGACGGCCACCGTCGCGTGCGCCAGCGCCCGCTCGTACCACTGCCCGGGCTCCTCGGACCACAGCGTCGGCCGCCAGTCCAGGTCGAAGACGGTGGTCCCGGACTTCCCCCGGGCCTCCAGCGCCGCGAGCGTCGCGGCCCGTGAGGGCTCCGCGCTCAGGCCCGTCCCCGTCATCCAGAACGTCCGCGCCGCCCGCACCGCGTCCAGGTCCACGTCCGCAGGCTCGATCTCCAGGTCCGGCGCCTTCGGGAAGCGGTAGAAGTACAGCGGGAAGTGGTCCGGCGGGAAGATCTCGCAGAAGGTCACCGGCGTCAGCAGGCCGGGCACCTCCCCCGCCCACCGGTCGTCCACCCCGAACCCCCGCAGCTCCGCACGGAGATACGTCCCGAAGGGATCGGCCCCGGTCCGGGTGATCACCGCGGTCCGCCGGCCCAGCCGGGCCGCCGCCACGGCGACGTTCGTCGGGGAGCCGCCCAGGAACTTCCCGAAGGTGTCCGCTTCCGCGAGCGGTACGCCCGTTTTCAAGGGGTAGAGATCCACCCCGATCCGCCCCATCGTGATCAGGTCGAACGCCAACGGATCCGTAGTCACCAGCACACCACTCCTCCCGATCGGTCTTCCCCGTCCCCTTGAGCCTCGCACCCTAAGGTGGCCGCATGACGTCCTCTCCGCCCGCGTTGACCCGTATCCGCATCGGCTCGGCACCGGACTCCTGGGGTGTCTGGTTCCCCGACGACCCTCGGCAGACTCCCTGGGAGCGGTTCCTGGACGAGGTCGCCGACGCCGGGTACGAGTGGATCGAACTCGGCCCGTACGGCTACCTGCCCACCGATCCCGCGCGCCTCGCCGAGGAAACCGCCGGGCGCGGGCTGCGCGTGTCCGCGGGCACCGTCTTCACCGGACTCCATCACGGGCCCGCCGTGTGGGAGGACACCTGGGACCACGTGTCGCGGATCGCGGCGCTCACCCGGGCGGTGGGCGCGGGCCACCTCGTGGTGATCCCCTCCTTCTGGCGGGACGACAAGACGGGCGAGGTGCTGGAGGACCGCGAGCTCACGCCCGCTCAATGGCGCGAACTGACCACGCAGACCGAGCGCCTGGGCCGGGAGGTCCGGGACCGGTACGGGCTGCGGATCGTCGTGCACCCGCATGCCGACACGCACATCGACACCCCGCGGAACGTGGCCCGCTTCCTCGACGCCACCGATCCCGACCTGGTCTCGCTGTGCCTGGACACCGGGCACTACGCCTACTGCGGCGGCGACAGCGTTCAGGCGATCGAGACCTTCGCCGAGCGGATCGGATACCTCCACCTCAAACAGGTGGACCCGCGGATCCTCGCCGAGGTGATCGCGGAGCAGGTGCCCTTCGGGCCGGCCGTGGCGCGCGGGGTGATGTGCGAACCGCCCGCGGGGGTGCCCGCGCTGGAGCCCGTACTGGCGGCGGCCCAGCGGCTCGGCGTGGAGCTGTTCGCCATCGTGGAGCAGGACATGTACCCGTGCCCGCCCGACCGGCCGCTGCCGGTCGCCCGCCGCACCCGCGCCTACCTGCGCTCCTGCGGCGCCCGCTGACCCCACTGTCTGGGAGGAACCAAGGATGAGCAGCACGCTCGGCATCGCCGTCATCGGCACCGGGAAGATGGGCGCCGACCACGTACGCCGGATCGGCCGGACCGTCGGCGGGGCCCGGGTGGTGGCCGTGGCCGACCCGGACGGGGACCGCGTCAAGGAGGTCGCGGCCGGCCTGGAGGGGGCCGCCGCGCACACCGACCCGGCCGCCGCGATAGCCGCGCCCGGGGTGGAGGCCGTACTGATCGCCTCTCCCGGACCCGCCCATGAGGAGGCGATCCTGCACGCGCTGGCGCGGGAGTTGCCGGTGTTGTGCGAGAAACCGCTGACCCCGGATCCGGCGGGGGCGCTGCGCGTGATGGAGGCGGAGCTGCGGCTGGGCCGCCGGCTCGTCCAGGTGGGGTTCATGCGGCGGTTCGACGCCGAGTACGAGCGGCTCAAGGAACTGCTGGACGCGGGCGGGATCGGGCGGCCGCTCTTCCTGCACTGCCGGCACCGCAATGCCTCCTCCCCGTCCTTCTTCACCAGCGACATGCTGATCAGCGACTCGGTGGTGCACGAGGTGGACGCGGCCCGCTGGCTGCTGGGGCAGGAGATCACCGCCGTGACGGTGCTCTCGCCCACGCCCACCGCCGCCGCCCCCGAGGGGCTGCGCGATCCGCGGCTGGTGCTGCTGGAGACCTCCGGCGGGGCCGTCGTGGACGTGGAGATCTTCGTCAACTGCGGTTTCGGCTACCAGGTGCAGTGCGAGGCGGTCGGCGAGAGCGGCAGCGCCCGCATCGGTGACGGCCACGCGATGGTCGTCCAGTCGGCGGGCCGCTGGGGCGGGGCGATCGACCAGGACTTCACCGTGCGGTTCGCGGACGCCTACGACCGCCAGCTGCGGCGCTGGGTGGCGGCCGCCGCGCGGGGGCGGGTGGCGGGGCCCGACGCCTGGGACGGCTATGCGGCGGCGGCCGTCTCGCAGGCGGGTCTGGCCGCGTCGCGCAGCGGCGTACGCACTCCCGTGGAGCTGGCGGAACGCCCGCCCCTGTACCGCTGATTCCACGCGACCCCTGTGCCGCATCTGTCACAGGGGTCGCCCTTGTGTCACACATGTCCGCATTACGCGGCTCTTCCGTCACAGCCGGTCCACAGCCCCTCCCCCGCCCTCACCCTGCATCGTTCTCCGGGCACTACCCGAGTGATCGTCACTGTCCACGTCCCGGCTCCCCCGACGGCCTCCCGGCCGGCCCCGCGGCGTGGACAAGGAGGTGCCGTGGATGAGCGACCGACAGCTGTGGTCGTACAAGGAGATCGCCGCCCATATCCGGGTCCAGCCGGACACCGTGCGCTCGTACCGCAAGCACGGGCTGCTGCCCGCGCCCGACCACGTGGAAAGCGGCAAGCCCTACTGGTACGCCGACACCATCCGGGCCTGGGTGGCCCGCCGCCCGGGCAATCGGAGCCGACGCGAAGACTGACGGCACCACCCCGGGAAAGTGCCGGGGATTCTCGCGTCAATACCCCCTAGGGGTATAGTCTGGGAGTGTCGGGAGGGACGGTGGAGCGATCGACCGCCTTCCCGGCGACCGGACACGCCCTTGAAAGAGGAGAACGACATGAGCGCCGACACGGACACCCAGACCACCACCGTCTACCGGGTGACCGGCATGACCTGCGGGCACTGCGAGGGCGCGGTGACCGGCGAGCTCTCCGCCCTGCCGGGCGTCAGCTCCGTCAAGGCCGTCGCCGCGACCGGCGAGGTCACCGTGGTCTCCGCCGCCCCGCTCGCCGAGGCCGACGTGCGCGCCGCCGTCGACGAGGCCGGATACGAGCTCGTCGGCCGGGTCTGAGCCTCCCCCTTTCGGCAGTACCTCGCCGGGGCGTGCCGGCCAGCTCATACTGGTTCCGTACGCCCCGGCCCTCCCCCTGGAGCCGGAACACATGACCAGCACAGTGCACGACGGACCCATAGCGGCGGTCGAACTCTCGATCGGCGGAATGACCTGCGCCTCCTGCGCGGCCCGCATCGAGAAGAAGCTGAACCGGATGGACGGGGTCAGCGCCACGGTGAACTACGCCACCGAGAAGGCCAAGATCTCCTACGGCGGTGACGTCGCGGTGGCGGACCTGATCGCGACCGTCGTCAAGACCGGGTACACCGCCGAGGAACCCCCGCCGCCGGCCCCCGGACCGGCCGACGAGCCAGGCGGGCCCGGCCCGGCCGGCGCCGGGTCACAGGTCCCGCGCGACCCCGAACTGGCCGCGCTCCGCTCGCGGCTGCTGGCCTCCGCCGCGCTCGCGCTCCCCGTCGTCCTGCTCGCGATGGTCCCGGCCCTCCAGTTCGACAACTGGCAGTGGCTCTCGCTCACCCTCGCCGCCCCCGTCGTCGTCTGGGGCGCCCTCCCCTTCCACAAGGCCGCCTGGACCAACGCCCGGCACGGCGCGGCCACCATGGACACCCTGGTCTCGGTCGGCACCCTGGCCGCCTTCGCCTGGTCGCTGTGGGCCCTGTTCTTCGGCCACGCCGGAATGCCCGGCATGCGGCACGGATTCGACTTCACGATCTCCCGCACGGACGGCTCCTCCGCCATCTACCTGGAGGTCGCGGCCGGCGTCGTCAGCTTCATCCTGCTGGGCCGTTACCTGGAGGCCCGCTCGAAGCGCAAGGCCGGCGCGGCCCTGAAGGCCCTGCTGGAACTGGGCGCCAAGGACGTGGCCGTACTGCGCGGCGGCGTCGAGGTGCGGATCCCGGTGGGCGCGCTCGCCGTCGGCGACCGCTTCGTGGTCCGCCCCGGCGAGAAGATCGCCACCGACGGCGCCGTCATCGAGGGCGGTTCCGCCGTGGACGCCTCCATGCTGACCGGCGAGTCGGTCCCGGTCGAGGTCACCGTCGGCGACTTCGTCACCGGCGCTACCGTCAACGCCTCCGGCCGCCTCGTCGTCGAGGCCACCCGGATCGGCGCCGACACCCAACTCGCCCGGATGGCCCGACTGGTCGAGGACGCTCAGAACGGCAAGGCCGAGGTGCAGCGCCTCGCCGACCGGATCTCCGGGGTCTTCGTCCCGGTCGTGCTGCTGCTCGCGCTCGGCACCTGGGTGACCTGGCTGCTGATCACCGAGAACCCGACGGCCGCCTTCACCGCCGCCGTGGCCGTCCTGATCATCGCGTGCCCGTGCGCCCTGGGCCTGGCCACCCCGACCGCGCTGATGGTCGGCACCGGCCGCGGCGCCCAGCTCGGGATCCTGATCAAGGGGCCCGAGGTGCTGGAGTCCACCCGCCGCGTGGACACCGTGGTCCTGGACAAGACCGGGACCGTCACCACCGGCCGGATGACGCTTGCCGCCGTGCACACCGCCGAGGGCGTGGACGAGCGCGAGCTGCTCCGCCTCGCAGGGGCCCTGGAGCACGCCTCCGAGCACCCGATCGCCCGCGCCATCGCCGCGGGCGCGGCGGAGCGCACCGGGTCCCTGCCGGTTCCCGAGGGCTTCGAGAACCTCCCCGGGCTCGGCGTCCAGGGCGTGGTCGACGGGCACGCCCTGCTGGTGGGCCGCGAGCAGCTGCTGGCCGACTGGTCGATCGCGCTGCCCGCCGCCCTCGCGCAGGCCAAGGCGGCCGCCGAGGCGGCCGGCAGCACCGCCGTGGTGGTGGCCTGGGACGGGGCCGCGCGCGGGGTGTTGACCGTGGCCGACGCGGTCAAGGACACCAGCGCCGAGGCCGTGTCCCGGCTGCGGGCGCTCGGGCTGACCCCGGTCCTGCTGACCGGCGACAACAAGGCCGTCGCCGAGACGGTGGCCCGCGAGGTGGGCATCGACGAGGTGATCGCCGAGGTGCTCCCCGAGGACAAGGTCGAGGTCGTACGCCGGATGCAGGCGCAGGGCCGTACGGTCGCCATGGTCGGCGACGGGGTCAACGACGCGGCGGCGCTGGCCCAGGCCGACCTGGGGCTGGCCATGGGCACGGGCAGCGACGCGGCGATCGAGGCCGGCGACCTGACCCTCGTACGGGGCGACCTGCGGGTCGCGGCGGACGCGATCCGGCTCTCGCGCCGGACCCTGGCCACCATCAAGGGCAACCTTTTCTGGGCGTTCGGCTACAACCTGGCGGCCCTGCCGCTGGCGGCCGCGGGCCTGCTCAACCCGATGATCGCGGGGGCCGCGATGGCCTTCTCCTCGGTCTTCGTGGTCACCAACAGCCTGCGGTTGCGCAGCTTCCGCTAGTAGTCCTTCTCCCCATCTCGCACACACTTCCTTCACGCGAGACGCAGATCACAGTGATTGGAACGTAACCATCTGCCACCGTCGCGGGTCTAATGGGGCGATGCCAAGAACGTCTGGGGGACGTTCGCGGGGGTCTTGGGGGACGCCCGGGCATCGGCCGGCCGGGACGCGCGCCCGCGGGAGGCTTTGAGCGGCCCTCCCGACCCGTAGCGGGTCCCGGCAGCACCGATCGCCCCGGCTCGGGTCCCGTGGGGGGAATCCGTTCCGGGGAAAGGAAAGCGCCCCGACCGTCGACCCGTGGGGGGATCGGCGGCGGGGCGCTTTTCGTACAGCTGTTACTGCCGTGCGGAGCGGGCCTCGGGTCAGCGGCCCTCGGGTCAGCGGCCCTCGACCGGGACGAAGTCGCGCAGGACCTCGCCGGTGTAGATCTGGCGCGGGCGGCCGATGCGGGAGCCGGGCTCCTTGATCATCTCGTGCCACTGGGCGATCCAGCCGGGGAGCCGGCCGAGCGCGAAGAGCACGGTGAACATCTCGGTCGGGAAGCCCATGGCCCGGTAGATCAGGCCGGTGTAGAAGTCGACGTTCGGGTAGAGCTTGCGCTCCACGAAGTAGTCGTCGGCCAGCGCGTGCTCTTCGAGCTTGAGCGCGATGTCGAGCAGCTCGTCGCTCTTGCCGAGCGCCGAGAGGACGTCGTGCGCCGCCGCCTTGATGATCTTCGCCCGGGGGTCGAAGTTCTTGTAGACGCGGTGCCCGAAGCCCATGAGCTTCACGCCGTCTTCCTTGTTCTTCACCTTGCGGATGAAGGTGTCGACGTCGCCGCCGTCGGCCTTGATGCCTTCCAGCATCTCGAGCACCGACTGGTTGGCGCCACCGTGCAGCGGACCCCACAGGGCCGAGATGCCGGCGGAGATCGAGGCGAACATGTTCGCCTGCGAGGAGCCCACCAGGCGCACGGTGGAGGTCGAGCAGTTCTGCTCGTGGTCCGCGTGCAGGATCAGCAGCTTGTCGAGCGCCGAGACCACGACCGGGTCCAGGTCGTACTCCTGGGCCGGCACGGAGAAGGTCATGCGCAGGAAGTTCTCGACGTAGCCGAGGTCGTTGCGCGGGTAGACCACCGGGTGGCCGACCGACTTCTTGTACGCGTACGCGGCGATCGTCGGCAGCTTGGCCAGCAGCCGGATCGTCGAGAGGTTGCGCTGCGTCTCGTCGAACGGGTTGTGGCTGTCCTGGTAGAACGTGGACAGCGCGCTGACCACGGAGGACAGCATCGCCATCGGGTGCGCGTCCCGCGGGAAGCCGTCGTAGAACCGCTTCACGTCCTCGTGCAGCAGCGTGTGCTGGGTGATGTCGTTGCGGAACGACGCGAGCTGGTCGACGGTCGGCAGCTCCCCGTTGATCAGCAGGTACGCGACCTCGATGAAGGTCGAACGCTCGGCCAGCTGCTCGATCGGGTAGCCGCGGTAGCGCAGGATCCCCTGCTCGCCGTCGAGGTAGGTAATCGCGGACTTGTACGCGGCGGTGTTGCCGTACCCGCTGTCCAAGGTGACGAGCCCGGTCTGGGCCCGCAGCTTCGCGATGTCGAATCCCTGGTCACCGACGGTGCTCTCGACCACCGGGTAGGTGTATTCACCGTCCGCGTACCGGAGTACTACAGAGTTGTCGCTCACGTCATCCCTCACCGACGTAGTGCCTCTTCTTCGAGGTGCCCTGACTGCCTCTACCTTCCCCCATTTGGCACAGGAGAGTGCACTCGGGGTCGGCCTTTGGTCTTTTTGACGGCACTGAGTGCCTTCAACCTGCTCATCCTGCCCCTCCGCACCGGTGGCGGGAACCCCAAATGATCGATCATCTAGGTGATGTTCCCCACCGGTATGCGTCCGGCCAGCCTGGGCGCGACCGCCGTGAACCTCCTGCCTGCGGAAACCGTACGCACAGCCTGGCCGAGGGCTTTGCGGGACCCGACCAGGACGACCAATTTCTTGGCCCTGGTCACCGCCGTGTAGAGGAGATTTCGCTGGAGCATCATCCAGGCTCCCGTGGTGACCGGGATCACCACCGCCGGATATTCGCTGCCCTGGGAGCGGTGGATGGTGACGGCGTACGCGTGGGCCAGCTCGTCGAGCTCCGAGAACTCGTAGGCGACTTCCTCGTCCTCCTCCGTGCGCACCGTCAGGCGCTGTTCGTCCAGGTCGAGGCCGGTGACCACGCCCACGGTGCCGTTGAAGACGCCATTGGCGCCCTTCTCGTAGTTGTTCCGGATCTGGGTGACCTTGTCGCCCACCCGGAAGACGCGGCCGCCGAAGCGCTTCTCGGGCAGGTCGGGCCGGGCAGGGGTGAGCGCCTGCTGGAGCAGCCCGTTGAGATTTCCGGCGCCGGCCGGGCCACGGTGCATGGGGGCGAGGACTTGGATGTCCCGGCGCGGGTCAAGCCCGAATCTGGCCGGAATTCGCCGGGCGGCGACATCCACGGTGAGCCGTCCGGCCTCCTCGGTGTCCTCCTCCGGGAAGAGGAAGAAGTCGGGGAGCCCCTGGGTGATGGGCGGCAGACCGGTGTTGATCCGGTGCGCGTTGGTGACCACCCCCGACTGCTGGGCCTGCCGGAAGATCCGGGTCAGGCGGACGGCCGGGACCGGGCCGCCCTCGGCGAGCAGGTCGCGCAGCACCTCGCCGGCGCCGACGGAGGGGAGTTGGTCCACGTCCCCGACGAGCAGCAGGTGCGCTCCGGGGGCCACGGCCTTGACCAGCTTGTTGGCCAGCAGGAGATCCAGCATCGAGGCCTCGTCGACCACGACCAGGTCGGCGTCCAGCGGCCGCTCCCGGTCGTACGCCGCGTCCCCGCCCGGCTTGAGTTCCAGGAGGCGGTGCACGGTGGAGGCCTCGGCGCCGGTGAGCTCCGAGAGCCGTTTGGCCGCCCGGCCGGTGGGGGCGGCGAGCACCACCTTGGCCTTCTTCGCCCGGGCCAGCTCCACGATCGAGCGGACGGTGAAGGACTTGCCGCAGCCCGGACCGCCGGTGAGGACCGCGACCCGGCGGGTGAGCGCCAGCTTGACCGCGTCCCGCTGCTCGGGGGCCAGTTCGGCTCCGGTGCGCCCGGCGAGCCAGCCCAGGGCCTTGTCCCAGTCCACCTCCCTGAACCCCGGCATCCGGTCCTCTTCGGCCTGCAGGAGCCGGCGCACCTGCCCCACCAGCGACAGCTCGGCGCGGTGGAAGGGCACCAGGTACACGGCGGTGAGGGGGTCCGGCCCGCCCTGCGGGTCGGGCACGGGCTCCCGTACGACGCCTTCGGGGTCGGCGGCGAGCTCCGCCAGGCAGTCGATGACCAGCCCGGTGTCCACCTGGAGCAGCTTGACCCCGTCGGCGATGAGCCGTTCCTCGGGCAGGAAGCAGTGGCCCTGGTCGGTGGACTGGGACAAGGCGTACTGGAGCCCGGCCTTGACCCGCTCGGGGCTGTCGTGCGGGATGCCGACGGCCTGCGCGATCCGGTCGGCGGTGAGGAAGCCGATGCCCCACACGTCGGCGGCGAGCCGGTAGGGCTGGTTCTTGACCACCGAGATGGAGGCGTCGGCGTACTTCTTGTAGATGCGCACCGCGATGGAGGTGGAGACGCCGACTCCCTGGAGGAAGACCATGACCTCCTTGATGGCCTTCTGCTCCTCCCAGGCGGCGCCGATCAGCTTGGTCCGCTTGGGGCCGAGGCCCGGCACCTCGATCAGCCGCTTCGGCTCGTCCTCGATCACATCGAGCGTGCCGGTGCCGAAGTGCTCCACGATCCGGTCGGCGATCTTCGGGCCGATGCCCTTGATCAGCCCGGAGCCGAGGTAGCGCCGGATGCCCTGGATGGTCGCGGGGAGCACGGTGCGGTAGTTCTCCACCGTGAACTGCTTGCCGTACTGCGGGTGGGAGCCCCAACGGCCCTCCATGCGCAGCGACTCGCCGGGCTGCGCCCCGAGCAGGGAGCCGACGACCGTGAGCAGGTCGCCGCTGCCGCGGCCGGTGTCGACGCGGGCGACCGTGTACCCGCTCTCCTCGTTGGCATAGGTGATGCGCTCGAGCACCCCCTCGACCACTGCCGGCTGCACCGCCCCGTTGGTTGCCATGACCAGAAGCTACCGCTTGGCACCGACAGCCCGGACGGCCTGTGGATAACGGGGGGCGGAAAACGGGGGCGGAAAACCGGAAGGGGGTCCGGCCTCGCGGCCGGACCCCCTCACGGTTACCCCTCCCGTGTCGGACTTCCCGATCCCCCCAGATCCCTCCCCGGAAGTGCCGACGCAACGTACGACCCACGACCCCCGCCGGGGGTTGCACACCGATCCACAGCTTTACTTTTTCATGACCCAAGGGTGATCCGAGCGCGACCCGAAGTGCCGGCGAATCGGCACACACGTAGCGTTTCGGTCATGAGCGAATCTTCATTCCAGGACGACGTTCTCAACGAGCTGGGCGACGACAAGCTGACCGAGATCGCCGGGGTGCTCGGCAGCGACGTGGGCACCGCCCGCGAGACCGTCACCGAGACGGTCGGCGCGATGACCGGCGGCCTCCAGGAGAAGGCGGACGCGGACGACGACGACGGCGTGGAGGTGCGCCAGGCCTTCGCCGAGGTGGCCGAGCCGCCGCTGCAAGGCGCGGCCACGCTCGGCGGCGGCCTCGGCGGCATGCTCGGCGGCGGGATGATGGCCGGCGTCCTCGCCAAGGTCGCCAAGCCCGTCGCCAACGCCGTGTCGAAGAAGACGGGCATCCCCGCGGCCACCGTCGGCCGGGTCATCGAGATGCTGATCCCGGTGCTGCTGACCGTCTTCGCCAAGCGCGCCGCCGCCGGCAAGGGCGCCGGGGCGGGCGCGGCCACCACGGGAGGCGCACCCGCCCCCGGCACGGCCCCCGCCGAGGGCGGCGGTCTCGGCGACCTGCTGGGCCAGATCCTGGGCGGCGGCAAGAAGTAGTCACCCGTACGCGTCACCCCTACGGCGCAACGGCCGCCGCGCTATCCTCGGGCGCCATGGACAACCCCGGTGCACAGGTGCGGCTGCGGGACCCGGCGCCCGGCGAACTGGGCTGGATCGTGCAGCGGCACGGCGCGCTCTACGCCGCCGAGTACGGCTGGAACAGCGAGTTCGAGGGCTCGGTGGCCCGGATCGTCGCGGACTTCGCCGGGGACCACGACCCGTACCTGGAGCGCGTCTGGATCGCCGAGCTGGACGGCCGGCCGGCCGGCTCGGTGATGTGCGTGCGCGAGGAGGGCTCCCCCGGCACCGCGCGGCTGCGGCTGCTGCTGGTGGAGCCGGCGGGCCGCGGCCACGGCATCGGCGCCCTGCTGGTCGACACCGCGGTCGCCTTCGCCCGCTCGGTCGGCTACCGCGAGCTGGTGCTGTGGACCAACGACGTGCTGCGCGAGGCCCGTTCCCTCTACGAGCGCGCCGGCTTCACCCTGGTCGCCGAGCGCCCGCACCGCTCGTACGGCGTCGCCCTCACGGGGCAGGACTGGCGGCTGCCGCTACAGGAGGACTCCCCGCGCTGACGCCCGAACCGACCCCCGTACGGTTCGAAGCGCGCGCGGGGGCCAGCGAGGTGAGCGCCACCCCGCCGACGAGCAGGACGGCCGCCAGCCAGCGCAGCCCCGAGATCCCCTCGTCGAGCACCAGCGCGGCCGAGGACATCCCGAAGACCGGGACCAGCAGCGAGAAGGGTGCCACCGAGGAAGCCGGGTAGCGGCGCAGCAGGTACCCCCAGGCGCCGAATCCGAACACGGTGGACACCCAGGCCACGTACCCGATCACCGCGGCCCCGGACCAGTCGAGGCCGCGCAGCGCGGCGAGGTCCCGCTCGGGCCCCTCCACCAGCAGCGAGAGCCCGAACAGCGGCAGCACCGGGACGGTGCACACCCAGACCATGAAGTTCAGGGCGTCGGGCGGCGAGGCCCTGCGCGTCAGCACGTTGGAGACGCCCCAGCAGGCGGCGGCCGCCACGACCAGGGTGAAGCCCAGCACCGGCCCGGAGGTCCCCCCGTCGGCGGCGGCGACGGCTATCCCGGCGAGAGCGACGCCCATGCCAGCCACCCGGACCCGGCCGGGCCGCTCGCGCAGGACGACGGCCGCCAGGACGGCGGTGAAGACGGCCTGGATCTGGAGCACGAGGGAGGACAGCCCGGCGGGCATCCCGTCGGCCATGCCGGTGAAGAGCAGCCCGAACTTGGCGATGCCGAGGGCGACTCCGACGCCGGCGATCCACTTCCAGGCGACCTTGGGCGGTCCGACGAAGAACACGGCGGGCAGGGCGGCGACGAGGAAGCGCAGCGCGGACAGGAGCAGCGGCGGGAAGTGTCCGAGGCCGATCTCGATGACGACGAAGTTGACGCCCCAGACGGCGGCGACGAGCACGGCGAGTGCGGTGTGTACGGGACGCATGCTCCGAGCATCGACGCCAGGACCATGTAGCACCAGCGCGGATCTCTTCCGGGATGGATGAAGCGTTGCTTACGGGTGGTCCGGGTGCCACCATGGCCCCATGCTCGACCTGTCCCGGCTGCGCGCCCTGCACGCCGTCTCCGTCCACGGCTCGGTCGCGGGCGCGGCGGCCGCCCTCGGCTACACCCCCTCCGCCGTCTCGCAGCAGATCGCCAAGCTGGAGCGGGAGACCCGCACCACGCTGCTGGAGCGGCGCGGGCGCGGTGTCGCGCTCACCGAGGAGGCCCGCCATCTGGCCGACACGGCCCAGGAGTTGCTGGCCATCGTGGAGCGCGCCGAGACCACTCTGGAAGAGCGCCGCGGGCAGCCGAGCGGGCTGCTCACGGTGGCCGCCTTCGCCTCGGCGGCGCGCGGGCTGCTGCCGGGGGTGCTGGCCGACCTGGCGCGCCGTCATCCCGCGCTGGACGTACGCCTGACGGAGGTGGACCCGCACCTCTCCGTGGACCTGGTGGCCCGGGGGGTCACCGATCTCGCGGTCGCGCACGACTGGGACATCGCCCCGCTGCCCGCTCCCGAGGGGGTGGAGCAGGCGGTGATCGGCGACGACCGCTGCGACCTCGTCGTACCCGAGAGCCACCCCTTCACCTCCCGGGCGGTGATCCGGCGGGCGGATCTGGGCGGGCAGCGCTGGGTGTGCCAGCCGCCCGGCCGGGTCTGCCACGACTGGCTGGTGCGGACCCTGCGCACGGCCGGGTTCGAGCCCGACATCGCGCACGTCGCCGAGGAGAACCACACCATCGTCGCGCTGGTCGCGGCCGGGCTCGGGGTGGCGGTCGTGCCGCGGCTGGGCACCGGGGCGCTGCCGCCGGGCGCGGTGGCCGTACCGCTGGAGCCGGGGCCCGTACGCAGGCTGTACGCCCTGTGGCGGACCGGGGCGGCCCGCCGGCCCGCGATCACCGAGGCCGTACGCACCCTGCAGGAGCAGTGGGGCTAGACGGAACCCCTTCCGGGGGACCCCGCGAGTGTCCGCGGCCGCGGCGGGGCGGCCCGGCAGTAGGGTCCGGCGCGTGCCGTACCAAGCCTCCCGCCGGACCCTGCTCGCCGTGGCCGCAGTGGCCGCCGCCACGGCCGCCGGGGCCGCCGCCGCCGCCGTGGGGCGCGACCCGGCGCCCGAAGACCCGCGGCCCCACGACCCGCGGCCCGGCGACCACCCGCCCCGCCGGGACCGGCCGGCCGGGCACCGGCCCGACGCGGCCGAGCTGCACGGCCTGGTGGCCCGGATGAGCCTGGCCGAGCAGGTCGGGCAGCTCTTCGTGTCCCGGGTGTACGGGCATTCGGCGACCGAGCCCGACCCGGCGGACGCCGAGCGGAACACGGCGCTGTTCGGGGTGCGCACCGCCGCCGAGCTGGTCTCCCGCCACCACCTCGGCGGGATCGTCTACTTCGCCTGGGCCCACAACACCCGTACCCCGTGGCAGATCGCGCAGCTGTCGGGCGGCCTCCAGCGGGCGGCCGCGGACTCCGGCGCGGGAGTGCCGCTGCTGATCTCCACCGACCAGGAGCACGGCATCGTCGCCCGCATCGGCACGCCCGCGACCCTGCTCCCGGGAGCGATGGCGCTCGGCGCGCAGTACGGCGGGACGGGCTCCGCCGCCGAGGCCCGCCGGGCCGCGCGGATCGCGGGCGTCGAGCTGGCCGCGATGGGCATCCGGCAGGACTACGCGCCGGTGGCCGACGTCAACGTCAACCCGGCCAATCCGGTGATCGGCGTACGGTCCTTCGGCGCCGACCCGCGCGCCGTGGCGGCCTTGGTCGCCGCCCAGGTGCGCGGCTACCAGCGGGCCGGGGTGGCCGCGACGGCCAAGCACTTCCCGGGCCACGGGGACACCGAGACCGACAGCCACGTCGGACTGCCGGTGATGCGGCACACCCGCGCGCAGTGGGAGGAACTGGACGAGCCGCCGTTCAGGGCGGCGGTGGAGGCGGGCGTGGACGCCGTCATGACGGCGCACATCGTCTTCCCCGCGCTCGATCCGTCACGGGATCCGGCGACCCTCTCGCGGCCCATCGTCACCGGGATCCTGCGCGAACGCCTGGGCTTTCGGGGGGTGGTCGTCACCGACGCCCTCGACATGGCCGGGGTCCGCCAGAAGTACGGGGACGACCGGGTCCCGGTGCTGGCCCTGAAGGCCGGCTGCGACCAGCTGCTGAATCCGCCGGACCTGGGGCTTGCCGTGCGCAGCGTGCTGGCGGCCGTGGAGTCGGGCGAGCTGTCGCGGGCGCGGATCGAGGAGTCGGTGCTGCGCATCCTGGAACTCAAGGCCCGCCGGGGCCTGTTCGACCGCCCGCACACCGCGGAGGCCTCCGCCGCGGAGGTGGCCGCGGTCGTCGGGATCCCGGAGCACCTGGCCGCCGCCGACGAGATCGCGGCCGGGACGACGACCCTGCTGGCCAACCCGGTGAAGCTGCTGCCGCTGGACCCGGCGGCCCGGCCCCTGCTGCTGGTGACGGGCACCGACCCGGCCTCCCCCACGGGTACGACCGGACCCCCTACCGAGGTACTGGCCCGGGAGCTGTCCGCGCTGGGCTGCCGGGCGACGGCCGCGGCGCCGGAGCGTGCGGTGGCTGCGGCCGCGGGTCACGCGGCCGCGCTGGTGTGCACGTACAACGTCCCCGAGGGGGACAGCCCGCAGCGCACGCTGGTCGCGGGGCTGCTCGCCACCGGGGTCCCGGTGGTGCTGGTGGCGATCCGCAATCCGTACGACGCGGCCCGGCTGCCCGCGTGCGCGGCCGAGCTGGCGACGTACTCCTGGACGGACGTGGAGCTGCGGGCGGCGGCCCGGGTGCTCACCGGGGCCGTGCGGCCCTCGGGCCGCCTCCCGGTCCCGGTGCCGGGCCGCTACCCGCTGGGCCACGGGCTGACGTACTAGCCCGCGGCCCGGCGGCGACCGGCGCCGTCGCGACGACGGCGACCGCGGCCGCCGTCGCGGCTACGGCCGCAGCATCGGCTCGCGGCGCAGGTCGACCTGGTCGAGCTGCGGGTCCGGCTTCGCCAGCGGCGCCGCCGCGGGTGCGGCGCCGTCCGCGGAGAACCCGGTGGCCGGGGCCACCCCGGCCCACTGCAGGATCTTCGCGGTGGCCAGGGCCTTCTCCTCGTCCAGCAGCTTGGCGACGCTGGCACCGTGGTTGGCGCCCGGCGCGATCATCACGTAGCTGTCGCGCACCCCGTAGCCGAGGTGGAACGGCTCGGCGCCCCACGGGTCGTTCTGCCCGTAGACGAAGAGCATCTGGTGGGCGTTGCTCCGCACCCAGGTGTCCACGTCCGCCATGGCGGCCGGCTGGAAGGTCATGGGGATGTCGCGGGGGACGAAGTTGCGCGGCGGCTGGTAGCCGTAGCGGCTCAGCCCCTTGAGGTGGGGCTGCTTGATGTCGGGCGAACCGAGCTGCGTGCCCGCCTGGTAGTAGTACGGCGTGTACGTCTCCAGGCCCTGGTCGGCGTAGGCGGAGAAGCCTGAGATCGTGTCGACGGTGTCCCAGATCTCCTGGTCGCTCGCGGTGGCGGCTGCCGGGACGGTGGCGCAGTCGGCGAGCAGGCTGTACTGCCAGAAGGCCCACACGTAGTCGAGCACGACGGCCTCGTAGGCCTTGTCGAGGGTGCCGACGGTGTTGAAGGTCCAGCCGTTCTCGGCGGCGGCGGCCGCGTACTTGGCCTCCAGCGGCTCACGGCGTACGAGCGCCTCGCGCTGCACGGCGTTGAGCTTGTCGCGGCACTCCTTGGTGCCGACCTTGCTGAAGAACCGGTCGTAGGCCGAGTCCTCCTTGTTGACCACGTCGTTCGGCGCGACGTAGGCGACGACGCCGTCCATGTCGCGCGGGTAGAAGCGCTCGAAGTAGGTGGCCGTCATGCCGCCCTTGCTGCCGCCCGTGGCCAGCCAGTTCTTGTTGTAGATCTTCTTGAGGGCGGTGAAGATGCGGTGCTGGTCGCTGGCGGCCTGCCAGATGTCCAGGTTCGCCCAGTTGGCCGGGTCGGGCCGCGACGGCGTGAAGAATCGATACTCCAGGGACACCTGGTTGCCGTCGACTATGGTCGTCGGCTCGCTGCGGCGCGGGCTGGTGTTGACGTTGTAGCCGGAGGTGAAGAAGACCGTCGGCCGGGAGACGTCCTTGTGCAGCAGGGTCAGACGCTGCTTGAAGGTGCCCTTCCACGGCGCCCGGTGGTCGACCGGCTGTTCGTAGTTCAGTACGAAGAAGCGGTAGCCGGGGTACGGCTTCTCCTCGATCAGGCTCATCCCGGGAATGCCGAGGATCTGGTCCTTGATGTCCGTGGCGGCGGCCGGCCCTGCGGCGGTGGCCGCTTGAGCCGTGAAGCTTGCCGCACCCATGGTGCCGATCAGCACCACGAGTGACAGCAGCCATCCGAGCGTCTTGCGCATGCACACTCCCCTTGAGTTCACTTCGGTCGCCGTGAACCTAGTCGGGTCAACACGCCGCTGAACAGACCTTGTTGGGTCGCAGCGTCAGCAAAGAATCCAGCCGGAATCGACCGATCCGCCCGCCACGCCGCCCTTTACATACACACAGCGGTTGATCGCGGGCACGGCGACAGGACCGGCATACCGGACGAACCGCCCCGCATCGCGTACGGGGGCGCCGCCGCGTGGCTGAATGCTCACCGCCATCGCGCGGCGCCCGGCGGGGGCGTGGGCGTGGGCCACGGTCACCGCGCAGGCCCGCGTGCGGGTCTTGTACACGCGGACCTCGCCCGCGCCGAAGGGCAGCGCCTTGACGAGCCGGCCCGCACAGCCCCCGGTCGCGGGCGGCGCCGCCTGCGCGGGCGGCGCCGCGAACAGCCCGGCGACGCTCAGCCACAGCGCCCCCGCGAACACCCCGAGGCCGCCGACCCGCCGACCCCGCCTCCCCCGGCTCCCCCGCCTCAGCAGCACCCCGCCCCCCGTTCGGTCGCGCACACGGTGTGCGTACGCATGTACGACGCCGGAGCCTGCCGGAAGGTTGTGGTGCGCAAGGACTCGACTCCGGTGACCTCGTACGGGTGGATCCGCAACCCCCCGCGCCCATACGGAAGTTCAGAGGGGGCCGGGAGATTACGCTGAGTAACCAGTTACCCACGAGAAGGCACTTCCATGACGAACGACCTGCTCGACCGCAAGCTGGAGCGCGCCTTCCGGCACCTGGACGTCAATTCCGACCAGGTCATCGACGCGAGCGACATCATCGCCCTCGGATCCCGGCTGCTCGACGCACTCGACGAGCCCGCCGACTCGCCCAGGCCGAGCGCGTGATGGCCGGGCTCGCGGACTTCTGGCAGGACCTGTTCACCGAGCTCGACATGGACCGGGACGGCAAGGTCACGCCCGAGGAGTACAAGCTGGGCATGACGCGGCTGTACCAGGGCGGCGGCGCGGCCTACGACCGGTCGCTGCGGCCGATGATGCAGGCGATCCTCACGGTCGTCGACACCAACGGCGACGGACAGATCAGCCCCGAGGAGTTCCACAAGGCCCAGCTGGCCTTCGGCACGAAGCTGGAGCCCGCCGACACGGACGCGCTCTTCGCGAGGATCGACCTGAACCACGACGGATACCTGTCCGTGGACGAACTCCTCGTCGCCGTCCGCGAGTACTACACGGGCAACGACGAGGACGCCCCGGGCAACCTGCTCTTCGGCGAACTCTGAGGCGTGGCCGGGCTCAGGCCGCGGCGCGCTCGTCCTCGCCGGCGAAGGTGCGCCACAGCTCGGCGTACCGGCCGCCGCGCGCCAGGAGTTCGGCGTGCGTGCCGTCCTCCACGACCCCGCCCCGGTCCATCACCACGACCCGGTCGGCGCGCGCGGCGGTGGTCAGCCGGTGCGCCACCACCAGGGTGGTGCGCTTGCCCGCGAGCCGCTGCGTGGCGTGGTTGACCTGCGCCTCCGTGGCCAGGTCGAGCGCGGCCGTGGCCTCGTCCAGCAGCAGCACGTCCGGGTCGACGAGCTCGGCGCGGGCCAGCGCGATCAGCTGGCGCTGGCCCGCCGACAGGTTGCGGCCGCGCTCGGCGACGGTGTGCAGGTAGCCGCCGTCGAGGGTGGCGATCATGTCGTGCGCCCCGACCGCGCGCGCGGCCGCCTCCACCTCGGCGTCGCTCGCCTCGGGCAGCCCGTAGGCGATGGCGTCGCGGACGGTCCCGGGGAAGAGGTACGGCTCCTGCGGGACGACGCCCAGCCGGTGCCGGTACGCCGTCAGGTCGAGGTCGCGCAGGTCGGCGCCGTCGGCGGTGACCCGGCCGGAGGTCGGATCGTAGAACCGGGCCACCATCTTGACCAGCGTGGACTTGCCGGCGCCGGTCTCGCCGACGAAGGCGACGGTCTGCCCGGCGGGTATCCGCAGGCTGATCCCGGCGAGCGCCTCGCCCTTCTCCCCCCGCTCCTCGGCGGTGCCGTAGGCGAAGCGGACGTCCTCGAAGGCGATCTCCCCGCTCAGGGCGGGCACTGCGCGCGGCTCGGCGGCGAGCGGCGTGGTGGTGGGCTCGCGCAGCAGCCCCTGGATGCGGCCCAGCGAGACGGTGGCCTGCTGGTAGCCGTCGAAGACCTGGGACAGCTGCTGGACGGGGGCGAAGAACAGGTCGATGTAGAGCAGGTACGCCACCAGCGCGCCGGTGGTCAGCGTGCCGGCGTCCACCCGCCCCGCGCCGACGATCAGCACGACCGCCGCGGCCCCGGAGGACAACAGCTGCACGAAGGGGAAGTAGACCGAGATCAGCCACTGCCCGCGGACCCGGGCCTCCCGGTACGAGTCGCTGCGCTCCGCGAAGCGGCGGGCGCCGGAGCCCTCGCGGCGGAACGCCTGGACGATGCGCAGCCCGGAGACGGACTCCTGGAGGTCGGCGTTGACCAGGCTGACCCGGTCGCGGGCGAGCTCGTAGGCGGCGACCGACTTGCGGCGGAAGACGAAGGTGCCGAGCACCAGGACGGGGAGGGTCGCGAAGACGATCAGCGCGAGCTCGACGTCGAGGACGAGCAGGGCGATCAGGATGCCGAAGAAGGTGAAGACGGAGACGACGGCGGTGACGAGCCCGGTCTGCAGGAAGCTGGACAGGGCGTCCACGTCGGTGGTCATCCGGGTCATGATCTTGCCGGTCAGCTCGCGCTCGTAGAAGTCGAGGCCGAGTCGCTGGAGCTGGGCGAAGATCTTGACGCGCAGGGCGTACAGCACGCGCTCGCCGGTACGCCCGGTCATCCGGGTCTCGGCGAACTGCGCGGCCCACTGCGCGACGACGACGACCAGGGCGAGCCCGGCGGCCACCCAGACGGCGCCGAGGGCGGCCTGCGTGACGCCCTTGTCGATGCCGTGCCGGATCAGGACCGGCAGCAGCAGCCCGGAGCCCGCGTCGACGGCGACGAGCCCGAGGCTGATGGCGAGCGGCGCCCAGAAGCCGCCCAGCAGGCGGCGCAGGCCGTAGCTCTTCTCCGGGGCGGCGGCACGAGCCTCGTCCACCCCGGGGGTGTCGTCGGCGGGCGGCAGCGCGGCCACCTGCGCGAGCAGTTCGGGGGTGGCGGGCATCCCGGCGACGGCGCCGGCCATGGAGTGCCCGGCGCCGGGCGCGCCGCTGCCCGCGGCGGGGACGGCGGTCGTCTTGTCCTGGCCCTCGCTGCGCTTGTTGTCCTCGCCGCGCCGCCAGAGCTCGGGGGTGACCCCGTCGCTGACCCGTCGCTTGGCGCTCACGGGCTCGGAGTCGATCTCGGCCTCGAGCTCGATGTCGCGTTCCAGGTCCCGGTCGAGATCGCGCTCGAACTCGGCCATCGCGGGCGCGTCGGGGGTCCGCGGGGAGGCCGCCCCGAGGGCGTCGGGGTCGGTCAGCAGCCTGCGGTACAGGGCGGAGCGGTGCTCCAGCTCCTCGTGCGTACCGATGTCGGCGAGCCGCCCGTGTTCGAGTACGGCGATCCGGTCGGCGAGGCCGAGGGTGGAGCGGCGGTGGGCGATGAGCAGGGTGGTGCGGCCGGCCATGACGGACCGCAGCGCCTCGTGGATCTCGTGCTCCACGCGGGCGTCGACGGCCGAGGTGGCGTCGTCGAGGAGGAGCAGGCGGGGGTCGGTGAGGATGGCGCGGGCGAGCGCGATGCGCTGGCGCTGGCCGCCGGAGAGGGTGAGCCCCTGCTCGCCGACCTTGGTGTCGTACCCGGCGGGCAGGGCCGCGATGAACCCGTCGGCCTGGGCGGCGCGGGCGGCGGCCTCGACCTGCTCGTCGGTGGCGTCCGGGTGCCCGTAGGCGATGTTGGAGCGGATGGTGTCCGAGAACAGGAACGAATCCTCGGGCACCAGGCCTATGGCGCCGCGCAGGGATTCGTACGTCAGCTCGCGCACGTCGTGGCCGCCGACCCGGACGGTGCCGCGGTCGGCGTCGTAGAAGCGCGGAAGGAGGAGGGAGACGGTGGACTTGCCGCTGCCGGAGGCGCCGACGACGGCGACGGTCTCGCCTTCGGCGATGGAGAGCGAGAAGCCGTCGAGGACGGGCCGCTGGGGGTCGTAGCCGAAGACGACGTCTTCGAACTCGACGGTGGCGGGGGCGTCGGCGGGCAGTTCGCGGTCGCCCTCCTCGATCACGGGCTCGGTGTCGATGAGCTCGAAGACGCGCTCCACGCCGGCGCGGGCCTGCTGTCCGACCGTGAGGACCATCGCGAGCATGCGGACGGGTCCGACGAGCTGGGCGAGGTAGGTGGAGAAGGCGACGAAGGTACCGAGGGTGACCTGGCCCTTGGTGGCCATCCAGCCGCCGAGGGCCAGCATGGCGACCTGTCCGAGCGCGGGCACGGCCTGGAGGGCGGGGGTGTAGCGCGAGTTGAGCCGGATGCTCCGCATCCGCCCGGCGAACAGCCGGCGGCCGGCGGCGCGCAGCTTGCCGGTCTCCTGCTCCTCCTGGCCGAAGCCCTTGACGACGCGTACGCCGGTCACGGCCCCGTCGACGACGGTGGCGACGGCGGCGGCCTGGGCCTGCGCGTACCAGGTGGCGGGGAAGAGCTTCTTGCGGCTGCGCTTGGCGATGAACCAGAGGGCGGGGGCCATGAGCAGCGCGACGAGGGTCAGCAGCGGCGAGAGCCAGAGCATGATGCCGAGGGATATCCCGAAGAGCAGGAAGTTCCCGATGGTCATGGGCAGCATGAAGAGCAGGCCCTGGATGAGCTGGAGGTCGCTGGTGGCCCGCCCCACCACCTGCCCGGTGGACAGCTCGTCCTGCCGGCGCCCGTCGAGGCGGGCGATGGTGTCGTACATGTCGGTGCGCAGGTCGTGCTGCACGTCGAGGGCGAGGCGTCCGCCGTAGTACCTGCGGACGTAGGTCAGCACGTACACGAGCAGGGCCGCGGCTATGAGCATCCCGGCCCAGGGCGCCATGTCCTTGGTCTTGTCCCCGATGACGTCGTCGATGATCACCCTGGTGACCAGCGGCACGACCGCCATGACGGCCATGCCCGCCAGGGAGGACCCGAGCGCGAGCAGTACGTTGAGCCTGTAGCGCCAGGTGTAGGCGGCCAGCCGCCTGCCCCAGCCCGGTTTGCCTGCGTCGGCTGCCGTCTCTGCCGCCACCACGTGGTGCCTCCCCGTTGGTCGTGTCCTACCGCCACCCCCAACGCCCCGACCGGCGGATTTCATCCCGCCGCAACAATCGAACGGCCTGACGCGGACTCGCGCACGCCCGTCTGACCCGTCCGGGCTTCCCCGGCGGACGCTGGGGGGCGCTGGGGGGCGCCTAGGGGGCGTCGAACTCGTACTCCAGGACGTAGGCGGAGGCGTCGAGCACCATCTCGTTGACCTCGACGGCCCGCCCGTCGGCGGCAAACGCGGTACGGGCGACCAGCACGACCGGGGTCCCGGCGGCCAGCCCGAGCCGTGCGGCCTCATCGGAACTCGGCATCCGGGAGCGGACCTCCTCCCGGAACCGGGCGGGCCCGTGGCCGAGCTCCGCGAGGCGGGCGTAGATGCCGCCGGGCCCGGTGTCGGGCTCGGCGATGGCGCTCGCGGCCACGAGGCCCGCGTCGAGGTACGAGGTCGAGAGCATGACGGCCTTCCCGTCGAGCAGAAACCTCCGCCGCCGCACACAGGCGACCGGGCCGGCCGGGCCGTTGTCGGCACGGCTGGCGCGGGCCATGGACTCCGCGGTGAGCCTCAAGCTGGCCGGGGAGACCTCGCAGGTCGTGGTCAGCGCCGCGTGAGCCGGTCAGAGGTGGGTCGGGGCGAACATTTTGAGGGTCGTCGGGAGGACCAGGACCGAGGGGCCCGGCTCCGACAGGGCCTTCTTCAGGTCCGTGCGCAGGGACTGCGGGGTGGTGGTGGACGCCGGGACGCCGAAGGACTGCGCCAGGGCCACGAAGTCGGGGCGGGTGAGTTCCGTGCCCGTGGCGCGGCCGAAGGCGTCGGTCATGTACTCGCGCAGGATGCCGTAGCCGCCGTCGTCCACGATCAGCCAGGTGACGTCCAGGTCGTGCTGCCTCGCCGTGGCCAGCTCCGCGATCGAGTACATCGCGCCGCCGTCGCCGGAGACGGCGAGCACCGGGGTGCCCGGCTCCGCGACACAAGCGCCGAGCGCCGCCGGGAAGGCGTAGCCGAGGCCGCCCGCGCCCTGGGCCGAGTGCATGGTGTTGGGGTGCTTCGCATCGAAGGCCGACCAGGCCCAGTACGACAGGATCGTCATGTCCCAGAACGACGGGGAACGCGGGGGCAGGGCCGCCCGGATCGACCGCAACAGGTCCTGTTCCAGGGTGACGTCCTGGGTGGACAGGCGGGTCTCGATGGCCGACAGGAGCAGGCGGACGCGCTCGGGCGCGGCCGGGTCCTCGCGCTCGGCCACCGTCTCCAGCAGGGCCTGGAGGGCGAGGCGGGCGTCCGCGTGGATGCCGAGGCCCGCGTGGTTGGACTCCAGCTTGCCGAGGTCCGCGTCGATCTGGACGACCCGGCCCTCGGGGAAGAACGTGTGGTAGTTCGAGGAGAGTTCCCCGAGGCCCGAGCCGACCACCAGCAGGACGTCCGCGTCCTCCAGGAAGTCCGTCATGTGGCGGTCCTCCAGCCAGGACTGGAGCGAGAGCGGGTGCGTCCAGGGGAAGGCGCCCTTGCCGCCGAAGGTGGTGACGACGGGCGCGTTCAGCCGCTCCGCCAGCTGCTTCAGCTTGCCCGCCGCGTCGGCGCGGATCACTCCGCCGCCGGCGATGATCACCGGGCGGGAGGCCCGTGACAGCCAGTGGGCCGCCACCGCCGTCAGCTCGGGCCTCGGGGCCAATTCGTGCGGGGTCGCGTCCATGCCCGTGACCTGCGGGATGACCGTCTCCCCGCGCAGGACGTCCTCCGGGATCTCCACCCAGACCGGGCCGTGCGGGGTCGTGAGGGCCGATTCCCAGGCCTCGGCGATCACCGACGGGATCTGGGAGGGGGTGCGCGCGACGTGGACGGACTTGACCACGTCCCGGAAGGACGCCGCCTGGTCTCGCAGCTCGTGCAGGTGCCCGCGCCGGCCCCCGCCCAGGCCCGGGGACGGGACCTGCGAGGAGATCGCCAGTACCGGGGCGGAGGCGGCGGCCGCCTCCGCGAGGGCCGGCAGGGACATGAGCGCCCCGGGGCCCGTGGAGAGGAGCAGCGGGACCGCCTCGCCCGTCATCCGGCCGTACGCGTCGGCCGCGAAGCCCGCGTTGTTCTCCGTGCGGAGGGTGACCAGGTGGAGGTCGGAGCGGCCGACCGCGTCGAAGAGGGCGAGGGCGTGCTGCCCCGGCAGACCGAAGGCGGTGGTCGCGCCGAGGCCGCGCAGCGTCTCCACGACCAGGTCCCCGCCCGTGCGGCCCGGCGGCGGCGCCAGGGCGGCGGCCGTCTGGGCCTCGGTGGGGCGGAGTACCAGGTCGTGGTCGTGCGTCACGGTGCTTAGTTGCCCTTCGCCTTCGCCGCCGCGATCTGGCGGCTCATGATCGTGGTGAGCTCGTACGCGGTGTGCGAGGCCGCGACCGAGGTGATCTCGGCGTGATCGTACGCCGGGGCGACCTCGACGACATCGGCCGAGACGAGGTTGCAGGAGGAGAGCCCGCGGATGATCTCCAGCAGCTCGCGGGAGGTCATGCCGCCCGCCTCCGGGGTGCCGGTGCCGGGGGCGTGCGCCGGGTCCAGCACGTCGATGTCGATCGAAATGTACAGCGGGCGGTCGCCGATGCGCTGGCGCAGCTGGTCCGCGACCTCGTCGGCGCCGCGGCGGTAGACGTCCGCCGAGGTGACGATGCCGAAGCCCATCTTGGCGTCGTCGTCCAGGTCCTGCTTGCCGTAGAGCGGGCCGCGCGTGCCGACGTGCGACAGCGCCTCGGTGTCGAGGATGCCCTCCTCGACGGCGCGGCGGAACGGGGTGCCGTGGGTGTACTCGGCGCCGAAGTACGTGTCCCAGGTGTCCAGGTGCGCGTCGAAGTGCAGCAGCGCGACCGGGCCGTGCTTCTTCGCCACCGAGCGCAGGAGGGGGAGGGCGATGGTGTGGTCGCCGCCGAGGGTCATCAGGCGGGAGCCGGAGGAGAGCAGCTCGTCGGCCGCGGCCTCGACCTGGTCGACGGCCTCGTTGATGTTGAAGGGGTTCACGGCGATGTCGCCGGCGTCGGCGACCTGCGCGAGGGCGAAGGGGGAGGCGTCCTGCGCCGGGTTGTACGGGCGCAGCAGGCGCGAGGCCTCGCGGATGGCGTTGCCGCCGAAGCGGGCGCCCGGGCGGTAGGAGACGCCGGAGTCGAAGGGCACGCCGACGACGGCGACGTCGGCGGAGCCGACCTCGTCGAGGCGCGGCAGCCGGGCGAAGGTCGCCGGGCCCGCGTAGCGCGGGATGCGGGAGGAGTCGACGGGGCCGCGCGGCTGCGTGCTCATGGGGGGTGCCCTTCTGGAGGTCCTGCGGGGGTCGTACTGGGGGGCCTGCTGGTGCGGTGCTTCGAGCGTAAGCCGACACCCCGGGGGCGCGAAGTGTACGTTTTATCCACCCAGCATCCCCGATATGTACGGAGTATCCATGGAGGCCCCGCCCACCCCGCCGGTCCCCCTGACCGCGCTGCTCGCCGACCGCGAGCTGGGGCTGCGGCACCTCGCGGGGCCCGCCGAGGCCGATGTCCACGGGGTGCACGCGTCCGAGATGGCCGACCCCTCGCCGTACCTGCTGGGCGGGGAACTGCTGCTCACGGCCGGTGCGGAGCCTGGCGTCGACCCCGAGGGCTACGTGGCCGGGCTCGTCGCGGCGGGTGCGGCCGCGCTCGGCTTCGGCGTGGCGCCCGTGCACCAGGAGGTGCCGGCCGCGCTGGCGGCGGCCTGCGCGCGGTACGGGCTGCCGTTGCTGGAGGTCCCGCCGCGCACCCCGTTCACGGCGGTCGCCCGGGGCGTCTGGCGGCTGATGGCGCAGGCCCGTACGCGGGAGCTGCGCCGGGTCACCGAGGCCCAGCAGTCGCTCGCCGCGGCGGCCGCCCGGCCCGAGCCGGTCGCGGCCGTGCTCTCCCGCCTCGCGGCGAGCCTGGGCGGGTGGGCGGCCCTCCTCGCCCCGGGCCGGGGCGGGGCGACGGAAACCGCTGCCGGACCCGGCGGGGCGGCGGACGGCGGGGCCGGGCAGGCCGGATCGGGCCCCGCACCGCACCCGGTCAGGGCGGCGGCCGGCGGCGCTCCCGGCGGGGCGGCGCTCGCCGCCGTGGGCATGCTGGCCGAGCGGGTGGCTTCCGGGGCGGCGGCGACGGCCACCGACACCCTGGGCGGGACGCACCTCGCCGCTTACGCCGTGGGCGGCGCTCAGGTGCTGGCCCTGGCCACCCCGGCGCGGGCCCCGGGCGACCACACCATCGCCTCCGTCGCCGCCGTGCTGCTGACCCTGCTGACCGCGCCCCGCCCCGCCGGGGACGAGGCCGCCGCACTGACCCGGCTGCTCCTCGGCGGGGATCCCGCGAGCGCCCTCGCGCCGGGGCCCTGGTACGCCGTCCACGCCCGCGGCGCCGGCGACCCGCGGGCCCTGGCGGCCGCGCTGGGCACCGTACTGCTGGACCCGCACGGTGACGGCGTACGCCTGCTCACCGACCGGGAGCCCGCCCCGCAGCCCGGGTGGCGCCTCGGCGTGAGCGCCCCGGCCGCCCCCGCGGACCTGCCCACCGCCGGGACCCAGGCCGGGCGGGCCCTGGAGCGCGCCGAAGCGGCCCGGACCCCGCTGGCCCGGCACTCCCCCGGCGGCCTCGCCGCCCTCCTCGACCCGGCCGAGGCCCGCGCCCACGCCGAAGCCCTGCTCGCCCCGCTGAACCGCGCGCACCGGGACACCCTGCGCGCCTGGCTGGCCCACCACGGCAGCTGGGACCGCACCGCCGGGGCCCTGGGGGTCCACCGCAACACCGTCCGCCAGCGCGTGTCCCGCTGCGCGGCGCTCCTCGCCACGGACCTCGACGACCCGGACACCCGCATGGAACTGTGGTTCGCCCTCCGCGCTCTGGACAGCGGGGACAACTCGCCGGTAACTTAGTCTGAGCAAGCGCTTAGCCATAGGCGGCGGACCGCCGCGACCGAAGGGAGCCGGCCCGTGCGCCGCACAGTTTTCAACGAGGACCACGAAGCGTTCCGCGAGACCATCCGCGCCTTCATCGAGGCCGAGGTCGTCCCCGTCTACGACGAGTGGTTCGCGGCCGGCCAGGCGCCGCGCGACTTCTACTACAAGCTCGGCGAGCTGGGCGTCTTCGGCATCAACGTCCCCGAGGAGTTCGGCGGCGCGGGCCTGGACACCCACAAGTTCGAGGCCGTCCTCTACGAGGAGACCTCGCGCGCGGGCGTGAACTTCGGCGGCTCCGGCGTGCACGTGCTGCTCGCCCTGCCCTACATCAAGATGCTCGCCGACGACGAGCAGAAGAAGCGTTACCTCCCGAAGTTCGTCTCCGGTGAGGAGATGTGGGCCCTCGCGATGACCGAGCCGGGCACCGGCTCCGACGTCGCCGGCATGAAGACCACCGCCAAGCTCTCCGAGGACGGCACCCACTACGTCCTCAACGGCTCCAAGACCTTCATCACCGGTGGCGTGCACGCCGACCGCGTCATCGTCTGCGCCCGCACCTCCGCCCCCAGCGAGCAGGACCGCCGCTTCGGCATCTCCCTCTTCGCCGTGGACACCAAGTCCGAGGGCTACTCCATCGGCCGCAAGCTGGACAAGCTCGGCCTGCGCACCTCCGACACCGCCGAGCTGGCGTTCGTCGACGTGAAGGTCCCGGTCGAGGACCTGCTCGGCGAGGAGAACAAGGGCTTCTACTACCTCGGCGCCAACCTGCCCTCCGAGCGCTGGGGCATCGCCTTCGGCGCCTACGCCCAGGCCAAGGCCGCCATCCGGTTCGCCCAGCAGTACGTGACGGAGCGCACCGTCTTCGGCAAGCCCGTCGCGCACTTCCAGAACACCAAGTTCGAGCTGGCCGCCTGCCAGGCCGAGGTGGACGCCGCCGAGGCGGTCGCCGACCGCGCCCTGGAGGCCCTCGACGCCGGTGAGCTGACCGCCGCCGAGGCCGCCTCCGCGAAGCTGTTCTGCACCGAGGTCGCGCACCGCGTCATCGACAAGTGCCTCCAGCTGCACGGCGGTTACGGTTACATGAACGAGTACCCGATCGCCCGCCTGTACGCCGACAACCGCGTCAACCGCATCTACGGCGGCACCAGCGAGGTCATGAAGTCCATCATCGCGAAGTCCATGGGCCTGTAAGGGACTTGGGGCGCTTAGCCTTCCCCTCATGAACGAGGCACTGACGACGCTCCTCGATCTGCTCGACCTGGAGCAGATCGAGGAGAACATCTTCCGCGGTACCAGCCGCTCGGCGCTGGTACCGCGCGTCTTCGGCGGGCAGGTCGCGGCCCAGGCGCTGGTCGCCGCCGGGCGGACCGTGCCCGAGGAGCGGACCGCGCACTCGCTGCACTCGTACTTCCTGCGCGCCGGGGATCCCGGCGCGCCCATCGTGTACTCCGTCGACCGGATCCGCGACGGCCGCTCCTTCACCACCCGCCGGGTCGTCGCCGTCCAGCACGGCCAGCCGATCTTCCACCTCTCGGCGTCCTTCCAGACGTACGAGGAGGGCCTCGACCACCAGGCCGCGATGCCGGACGCGCCCGATCCCGAGACCCTGCCGACGGCGGCCGAGTCGCTGCCCGCGTACCGGGAGATCTTCCGCGACCCGGGCACGGTGGAGCGCCTGATCGAGGCGCGGGGCGCGGTGGACCTGCGGTACGCGACGACCCCGCCCTGGGGCAGCGTCGGGGCGCCGGTGGAACCGCGGTCGCAGGTGTGGTTCCGGACGGCCGGCAAGCTGGAGAGCGACGACGCGCTCCTGCACACCTGCCTGGCCACGTACGTCTCCGACATGACGCTGCTCGATTCGGTGCTGCTCGCCCACGGGCGCGGCGGCTGGGCCGTCGGCGACGTCGTGGGCGCCTCGCTGGACCACGCCATGTGGTTCCACCGGCCCTTCCGCGCCGACGAGTGGCTGCTGTACGACCAGGAGTCGCCCTCGGCGGCCGCCGGGCGCGGGCTCGGCCAGGCGCGGATCTGGACGCAGGACGGCCGGCTGGCCGTGACCGTCATCCAGGAGGGTGTCGTACGCGTGCCGCGCTGAGATCCGGACATACCGTCACCGCATGGCGGAAGAATCCGAGAGCGTCGGCACGGTACTCGTCGCCGTGGTCACCAACCTGGGGATCGCCGCGGCCAAGACGGCCGGCGGGATCGTCAGCGGATCGAGCGCGATGCTGTCCGAGGCCGCGCACTCGGTGGCCGGCACGGTGGCCGACGTCATGCTGCTGGCGTCGCTGAAACGCAGCGCGAAACCGGCGGACGAGGCGCATCCGCTGGGGTACGGGCCCGAGCGGTACATCCGGGCGCTGCTGGCGGCGGTCGCGACCTTCTTCGGCGGTGCGGTGTTCGCCGTGTACGACGGGATCGACACGCTGGTGCACGGCGAGGAGCCGGGCGACCCGACGCTCTCGTACGTGCTCCTCGGCATCGCCTTCCTGCTGGAGGGCCACTCCCTGCTGGTCGCGCGGCGGCGGGTCAAGGGCGAGGCGGCGCGGATGGCGGCGCCGGTCGGCCTCGCGCTGGCGGCGGGCGGGCTGCTGGGGGCGCAGCTGACGGGGTCGGGGGTGTACGACGGGGTGGCGTCGCTGCTGATCGGGCTGCTGCTGGTGTGGGTGGCGTGGGATCTGGGGCGCTCGAACGCGCGGTACCTGATCGGGCGGCCGCTGCCGGAGGCGATGCGGGCGGAGGTCCGGGAGGAGCTGCTGTCGGTGCCGCACATCGAGGGGGTGCTGGAGCTGACGACGCTGGTGCAGGGGCCGGCGGAGGTTCTTGTCGCGGCGAAGATCGACTTTCACGACCTGGCGTCTGCGCGGCAGGTGGAGGGGGCGTGCGAGGACGCCGAGGCGCAGTTGCGGGAACGCTTTCCGGCGATCCGCCGCGTGTACCTGGACCCGACGCCGACGCCTTCCTGACGCGTCCCGCACCGCTTCGCGAGACGGCTGCGCGAAGCACCGGGCTCCGCCCGGACCCGCGCCTCAAACGCCGGCGGGGCTGGATTCGGCTGATGCCGCCGGTTGCGCGCACCCACATCAGCCCCGCCGGCGTTTGAGGCCCGGACCCCGCGGCGGAGCCCCGGGAGCGCCGCCGGGCACCGTCCGGCCCCGCCGGCTACGTGTCCCGCAGGCCGGCCGCAGCCAGCAGGTACGCCACCAGGGGGTCGTAGAAGCGGGGGTCGCGGACGTGGTCGTCCAGGGGTACCGCCACCTGGAGGGTGCCCTCCGCCTCGCCGAGGAACAGCGCCGGGTCGTTGCAGTCGGCGTAGCCCACCGCGTCCAGGCCCCGCTGGGCCGCGCAGCCCGCCCAGCCGTGGTCGGCGACGACCAGGTCCGGCTGCGGGCGGCCCTCCGCCGCGAGCCCGTCCAGGATCGCCGCCATCGGCGCGGGCGAGTGCGTGTGCCACAGCGTCGCACCGCGCTCCAGCACGGCCACGTCCGCGAACTGCCACACGGAGCCCTCGTCCGCCATCAGCCCGGCGGGGATCACCACGATCTCGCAGCCCGCCGCCCGCAGGCCCGCCGCGGTCGCCCGGTGGACGTCCAGCAGGCCGCCCGGGTGCCCGGTGGCCAGCAGCACGCTCTGCCGGTCCAGCGCGGCCTTCCGCAGCCGCGCCGCCAGCCGGTCCAGCCCGGCCAGGGTCAGTTCGGGGTCGATGGTGTCCTGGCCGTAGCGGTGCGCCGGGTCGTCCACGACCCCGCACCGCTCCGCCATCACCGCGAGCACGTCCTGCTCGTCCGTCCAGCGGTCGCCGAGTTCCAGCCCGAGCCAGTAGTGCCGGTCGCCGTTGGCGAGCTTGCGGTAGTGGGAAAGGTTGTTCTCGCGCGGGGTCGCGACCTGCCCCGCGATCCGGGTCCGGACCAGGTGGTCAATGAGTTCGGCGCGGCTCGGCGGCTCTATCGGCTTCGGCATGCGGCCCATTCTGCCGCCGCGCGGCCGGAGCCGTCTGTTCCATTCCGACCACCGGACACCCGGCCTCACCTCGCGCTCACCCCGACAGCGCCCCGAACGCCCCGTGCGCGAGCCGGCGCAGCAGCGACTCCGTCGCCTCCCGTCCCAGCGCCGCCAGGTGCGGGGTGGAGTTCAGCAGTCCGAAGACGGCGTGCACGCCGACCCGTACTTCCGCCTCGCCGACCTGCGGATGCAGTTCCCGTACGACGTCCACCCACAGCTCCACGTACTGGCGCTGCAGCTGCCGTACGAGCTTGCGGTCGGCGTCCCGCAGCCGGTCCAGCTCCCGGTCGTGCAGGATGATCAGCGCCCGGTCGTCGAGGGCGAAGTCGATGTGTCCGTCGATCAGCGAGGACAGCACCCCCGGCGGGTCGCCCGCCGCCTCCGCCACCCGGTGGCGGCCCCCGGTGAGCAGCCGCTCGCTGATGCCCACCAGCAGCTCGGCGAGCATGGCGTCCTTGCCCGCGAAGTGCCGGTACAGGCCGGGGCCGCTGATGCCCACCGCGGCCCCTATCTCGTCCACGCCGACGCCGTGGAAGCCGCGCTCGGCGAAGAGACGAGCGGCCTCGTTGAGGATCTGCTCACGACGGGTGGGTGCGGCCGCTCTGGTGCTCATGGGAATCCATTCTAGACAGGGCCGTTAGCGCTCGTTAACCTGAGCGATACATGCGTTAACGCTCATTAACAGCGTGCACCGAGCAAGGGAGCTCGACCGATGCAGCAGGCACCAGTGCTGACGAGTGCCGCCGACCCGGCGTCCGAGGCCTGGCGGGCCAACGAGGCCGCCCACCGCGAGCTCGCCGAAGGGCTTCGCGCCCGGCTCGACGCGGCCCGCCTCGGCGGCGGGGAGAAGGCCCGCGCCCGCCACACCGCCCGCGGGAAGCTGCTCCCCCGCGACCGCGTGGACACCCTCCTCGACCCCGGATCGCCCTTCCTGGAGCTGGCTCCGCTGGCCGCCGAGGACATGTACGGGGGCGCGGCCCCGGCCGCCGGGGTCATCGCGGGCATCGGGCGGGTCAGCGGCCGCGAGTGCGTGATCGTCGCGAACGACGCCACCGTCAAGGGCGGCACGTACTACCCGATGACCGTCAAGAAGCACCTGCGCGCCCAGGAGGTGGCCCTGGAGAACCGTCTCCCCTGCCTCTACCTGGTCGACTCGGGCGGCGCCTTCCTCCCCATGCAGGACGAGGTCTTCCCCGACCGGGAGCACTTCGGCCGCATCTTCTACAACCAGGCCCGCATGTCCGGGGCCGGGATCCCGCAGATCGCCGCCGTCCTCGGCTCCTGCACGGCGGGCGGCGCGTACGTCCCGGCCATGAGCGACGAGGCCGTCATCGTCCGCGGCCAGGGCACGATCTTCCTCGGCGGCCCGCCGCTGGTGAAGGCGGCCACCGGCGAGGTCGTCACCGCGGAGGAGCTCGGCGGCGGCGAGGTCCACTCCCGGGTCTCCGGCGTGACCGACCACCTCGCCGAGGACGACGCGCACGCGCTGCGGATCGTACGGAACATCGTGGCGACCCTGCCCGAGCGCGGGGCCCTGCCCTGGTCGGTCGAGGCGCCCGAGGAGCCGAAGGTGGACCCGTACGGGCTCTACGGCGCGGTCCCGGTCGACTCCCGCACCCCGTACGACGCCCGCGAGATCATCGCCCGGATCGCGGACGGCTCGCGCTTCCAGGAGTTCAAGGCGGAGTACGGGCAGACGCTGGTCACCGGCTTCGCGCGGATCCACGGGCACCCCGTCGGGATCATCGCCAACAACGGCATCCTGTTCTCCGAATCGGCCCAGAAGGGCGCGCACTTCATCGAGCTGTGCGACCAGCGCGGGATCCCGCTCCTCTTCCTCCAGAACATCTCCGGCTTCATGGTCGGCCGGGACTACGAGGCCGGCGGCATCGCCAAGCACGGCGCCAAGATGGTGACGGCGGTGGCCTGCACCCGGGTTCCGAAGCTGACGGTGGTGGTCGGCGGCTCCTACGGCGCGGGCAACTACTCGATGTGCGGGCGGGCGTACTCGCCGCGGTTCATGTGGATGTGGCCCAACGCCAAGATCTCGGTGATGGGCGGCGAGCAGGCCGCCTCCGTACTGGCCACGGTCAAGCGGGACCAGATCGAGGGCGCCGGCCAGGAGTGGCCGGCCGAGGACGAGGAGGCCTTCAAGGCCCCGGTCCGGGAGCAGTACGAGGCGCAGGGCAACGCGTACTACGCCACCGCGCGGCTGTGGGACGACGGGGTCATCGACCCGATGGAGACCCGGCAGGTGCTGGGACTGGCTCTGACCGCGTGCGCGAACGCCCCGCTGGGCGACCGCGGCTTCGGCATCTTCCGTATGTGACGTGAGGACCTCACTGATGTTCAGCACTGTTCTGGTCGCGAACCGGGGCGAGATCGCGGTACGGGTCATCCGCACGCTGCGGCAGCTCGGCATCCGCTCCGTGGCCGTCTTCAGCGACGCGGACGCGGACGCCCGTCATGTGCGGGAGGCCGACACGGCCGTCCGGATCGGCCCGGCGGCGGCCGCCGAGAGCTACCTGAGCGTGGAGCGGCTCCTGGACGCCGCCCGGCGCACGGGCGCCGAGGCGGTCCACCCCGGGTACGGGTTCCTCGCCGAGAACGCGGCCTTCGCACAGGCCTGCACCGACGCCGGCCTGGCCTTCATCGGTCCGCCGGCCTCCGCGATCTCCCTGATGGGCGACAAGATCCGCGCGAAGGAGACGGTACGGGCGGCGGGCGTGCCCGTGGTCCCCGGCTCCTCCGGCAGCGGCCTGACCGACGCCGAACTCGTGGCGGCGGCCGAGGAGATCGGCATGCCGGTGCTGCTCAAGCCCTCGGCGGGCGGCGGCGGCAAGGGCATGCGGCTGGTCCGCGACGCGTCGGCACTGGCCGAGGAGATCGCGGCGGCCCGGCGCGAGGCGAAGTCCTCCTTCGGCGACGACACGCTGCTCGTCGAGCGGTGGGTGGACCGCCCCCGGCACATCGAGATCCAGGTCCTCGCGGACGCCCACGGGAACGTCGTCCACCTCGGCGAGCGCGAGTGCTCGCTCCAGCGGCGCCACCAGAAGGTGATCGAGGAGGCCCCGTCGGTCCTGCTGACGCCGGAGCTCCGGGCGTCGATGGGCGCGGCGGCCGTGGAGGCGGCCCGCTCGTGCGGGTACGTCGGCGCGGGCACGGTGGAGTTCATCGTCCCGGGCGGGGACCCGTCCTCGTACTACTTCATGGAGATGAACACCCGCCTCCAGGTGGAGCACCCGGTGACGGAGCTGATCACCGGGCTGGACCTGGTGGAGCAGCAACTGCGGGTGGCGGCGGGGCTGCCGCTGGGCTTCGACCAGTCCGGAGTGACCCTGACGGGCCACGCCATCGAGGCGAGGGTCTGCGCGGAGGATCCGGCGCGGGGGTTCCTGCCCTCCGGCGGCACGGTCCTCGCGCTGTCCGAGCCGTCGGGCGGTCCGGTCCGCACGGACTCCGGGCTGACGGCGGGCGTGCCGGTGGGGTCCACGTACGACCCGATGCTGTCGAAGGTGATCGCGTACGGTCCCGACCGCGCGGCTGCCCTTCGGGTGCTGCGGGGGGCCCTCGCGGACACGGTGATCCTGGGCGTCCAGACCAACGCGGGCTTCCTGCGCAGGCTGTTGGCGCACCCGGACGTGGTGTCCGGCGACCTCGACACCGGCTTGGTCGAGCGCGACCTGGCCGAGCTCCTGCCGGAGGGGGTCCCGCCGGAGGTGTACGCGGCGGCCGCGCTGCTGAAGCGGGGCTCCGCCCCGGACCCCGGTCCTCAAACGCCGGACGGGCTGAAATCGTGGGTCGACCCCTTCGACTCCGCCAACGGCTGGCGCCTGGGCGGCACGCCCGCCTGGACGGTGCACCACTTCCGCCTTCCCGGCCAGGAGCCGGTGGCGGTCCGGTCCCGCGCCGAGGGCGCCGACCACGAGCTGCTGATCGACGAGACCGGCACCGATCCGGCCCCGGCGGCGTTCGAGGCGCGGGGGTCCGGGGGCAGCGACCCCAGTACGCCGGCCCGCGTCCGGATCGTGGCCCGCACCCTCAGCACCGTCACCGTCGAACTCGACGGCGTCACCCACCGCTTCAGCCACGCGCCCTCCCCGGAGGGGACCTGGCTCGGGCGCGACGGGGACAGCTGGCACGTCCAGGACCACGACCCCGTATCCGCTCAAGGCGCGGCCGGCGCAGGCGCCGACACCCTCGCCGCCCCCATGCCCGGCACCGTCACGGTCGTCAAGGTCGCCCTCGGCGACAAGGTGGCGGCCGGTCAGAGCCTCCTCGTCGTCGAGGCCATGAAGATGGAGCACGTCATCTCCGCCCCGCACGCGGGCACGGTCACCGAACTCGACGTCTCCCCCGGCACCACCGTCGCCATGGACCAGATCCTGGCCGTGGTCACCCCGGACACCCGGGACACCGAGGAGGGCGCCGCATGAACGGCCTGCCCATGACCGTCCCCGCCCCCGGCCTGCCGCCCCGCGTGCGGATCCACGAGGTCGGCGCCCGCGACGGGCTGCAGAACGAGAAGTCGGCGGTACCGACCGAGGTGAAGGCGGAGTTCATCCACCGCCTCGCCGCCGCCGGCCTGACCACCATCGAGGCCACCAGCTTCGTGCACCCCAAGTGGGTGCCCCAGCTCGCGGACGCCGAGCAGCTCTTCCCGCTGCTCGGCGACGTCGAGGCGGCGCTCCCGGTCCTGGTCCCCAACGAGCGCGGGCTCGACCGGGCCCTCGCCCTGGGAGCCACCCGCATCGCCGTCTTCGGTTCGGCCACCGAAACCTTCGCCTCCCGCAACCTCAACCGCACGGTCGCCGAGTCCCTCGCCATGTTCGAGCCCGTCGTGGCGCGCGCCAAGCAGGAGAAGGCGCATGTGCGGGGCTACCTGTCCATGTGCTTCGGCGACCCCTGGGAGGGCCCGGTCCCGGTCCACCAGGTCGTACGGACCGCCAAGTCCCTGCTCGACCTCGGATGCGACGAGCTGAGCCTCGGCGACACCATCGGCGTCGCGACCCCGGGCCACGTCCAGGAGCTGCTCAGCGGCCTGAACGAGGCGGGTGTGGGCACCGACCGCATCGGCGTGCACTTCCACGACACCTACGGCCAGGCCCTGTCCAACACCCTCGCCGCCCTGCAGCACGGCGTGACCACCGTCGACGCCTCCGCCGGCGGCCTCGGCGGATGCCCGTACGCGAAGAGCGCCACCGGCAACCTCGCCACCGAAGACCTCGTGTGGATGCTCGACGGCCTCGGCATCGAGACCGGGGTCGACCTGGCCGCACTCACCGCCACGAGCGTGTGGATGGCCGAACAGCTGGGGCGTCCCAGCCCCTCCCGTACCGTCCGCGCCCTCTCCCACAAGGAGTAACGAAGACCATGGCCCTCGACCACCGGCTCACCCCCGAGCACGAGGAACTCCGCCGCACCGTCGAGGCGTTCGCCCACGACGTCGTGGCGCCCAAGATCGGCGACCTCTACGAGCGGCACGAGTTCCCGTACGAGATCGTCCGCGAGATGGGCCGCATGGGCCTGTTCGGCCTGCCCTTCCCGGAGGAGTACGGCGGCATGGGCGGCGACTACCTCGCGCTCGGCATCGCCCTGGAGGAGCTGGCCCGCGTCGACTCCTCGGTCGCCATCACCCTGGAGGCCGGGGTCTCCCTCGGCGCGATGCCCCTCCACCTCTTCGGCACCGAGGAGCAGAAGCGGCAGTGGCTGCCGCGGATGTGTTCCGGGGAGATCCTCGGCGCCTTCGGCCTGACCGAGCCGGGTGCGGGCTCGGACGCGGGCGGCACCCGTACCACCGCGGTCCGCGACGGAGACGAGTGGGTGATCAACGGTTCGAAGTGCTTCATCACCAACTCCGGTACGGACATCACCGGTCTGGTCACCGTCACCGCCGTGACGGGCCGCAAGGCGGACGGCCGCCCGGAGATCTCCTCGGTCATCGTCCCGTCCGGCACCCCGGGCTTCACGGTGGCCGCCCCGTACTCCAAGGTCGGCTGGAACTCCTCGGACACCCGTGAGCTGTCCTTCGACGACGTGCGGGTCCCGCTCGCCAACCTGCTGGGCGAAGAGGGCCGCGGCTACGCCCAGTTCCTGCGGATCCTCGACGAGGGCCGCATCGCGATCTCCGCTCTCGCGACGGGCCTGGCCCAGGGCTGCGTGGACGAGTCGGTGAAGTACGCCAAGGAGCGGCACGCCTTCGGCAAGGCGATCGGCGACAACCAGGCCATCCAGTTCAAGCTGGCGGACATGGAGATGCGCGCGCACATGGCCCGCATCGGCTGGCGCGACGCGGCCTCCCGGCTGGTGGCCGGCGAGCCGTTCAAGAAGGAGGCGGCGATCGCCAAGCTGTACTCCTCGACGGTGGCCGTGGACAACGCCCGCGAAGCCACCCAGATCCACGGCGGCTACGGGTTCATGAACGAGTACCCGGTGGCCCGGATGTGGCGGGACTCGAAGATCCTGGAGATCGGCGAGGGCACGAGCGAGGTCCAGCGCATGCTCATCGCCCGCGAGCTGGGCTTCGCGAGCTGAGACGCACGACCGGTCGCACGACCGGTCGCACGACCGGTCGCACGACCCGCCGCACGACCGAGGGGGCCCGGGAAGTTAGGGCCCCCTTACCGCTTTCAGCCAAGGTTAGGCTAACCTTCGTACCGAACGGCCCCGTGGCCGCCCGGTACGTACGAAAGCGGACATCGACATGCCCAAGTCCCGATCCTCCTACCTCTCCCGCCGCGGTCTCATCGCGGCCGGCGGCGCCCTCGGCCTCGTCGCGGCGCTCACCGCCTGCGGCGGTTCCGACACGGCCAAGGGTGACGGCGGCAAGGACAAGGGCGCCGCGGCGTCCGGCCCCTGGTCCTTCAAGGACGACCTCGGCAAGGACGTCACGGCCAAGTCCACGCCGAAGAACATCGTCGCCTTCACCGGCACCGCCGCGGCTCTCCACGACTACGGCATCCCGGTCAAGGGCGTGTTCGGCCCGACCAAGACCACCGACGGCAAGGCCGACGTGCAGGCCGGCTCGATGGACATCTCCAAGGTCGAGATCCTGGGCAACGTGTGGGGCGAGTTCAACGTCGAGAAGTACGCGGCCCTGAACCCCGACCTCCTCGTCACCAACACCTGGGACGGCACCCTCTGGTACGTCCCGGAGGAGTCCAAGGCCAAGATCACCGGCCTCGCCCCGGTCGCCGCCATCTCCGTGGGCGGCGACGCCACCCTCGACAAGGCCCTGGCGCGCACGGCGGACCTCGCCAAGTCGCTCGGCGCCGACATGAACGCCAAGACCACCGTCGACGCGAAGGCCCGCTTCGAGGCCGCCGCCGCGAAGGTCCGCGAGGCCACCAAGGCCAACCCGGGCATCAAGGTGCTCGTCGGCTCCGGCTCCCCGGAGCTGTTCTACGCCTCCACCCCGAAGACCTCGGCCGACCTGAAGTACTTCGAGAGCCTGGGCGTCGAGTTCGCGATCCCGGAGAAGCTCGACGAGGGCGGCTTCTTCGAGAGCCTCAGCTGGGAGAACGCCGGCAAGTACAAGGCCGACGTCATCCTGCTCGACAACCGGACCGGCACCCTGCAGCCGAACGACCTGAAGTCCAAGCCGACCTGGGCCGAGCTGCCCGCGGTCAAGGCCAGCCAGGTCATCCCGCGCGTCACCGAGCCGATCTACTCGTACGACAAGTGCGCGCAGATCCTCGAAGACCTCGCGAAGTCCATCCAGAGCGCCAAGAAGGTCAGCTGACCCTCGGCGCCGGTGGCCGGCGCCGAAATCGACTCCCAGGGGGACTCTCCGCATGACCGTCACCGCATCCGACGCCCCGGCGATCGCGCACTTCCGCTTCTTCGAGATGGAAGTGCTCCGTACGCGCCGCCTCGGGCACTCGTTCCTGCGGGTCACGTTCGGCGGTGAGTCCCTCGCCGGCTTCCGCTCGGGCGGCTACGACCAGAGCCTCTCGCTCTTCCTGCCGCCCCCGGACCGGGAGCACACCGTGCTCCCGTCCACGGACGAGGACACCTGGTTCGGCGCGTGGCGCGCGATGCCGGACGGGGAACGTCCCGTGATGCGCTCGTACACCGTGCGCGAGCAGCGCCGTACGCCCGAGGGTGGGGAGGAGGTCGACATCGACTTCGTCCTCCACGGGGATTCCTCCCCCGCTTCCTTCTGGGCCGGGCGGGCCGTCACCGGCCGCCGGATCATGGCGATCGGCCCGGCCGTCGCGGAGAACAAGTCCGTACGCTTCCAGCCGCCGGCCGCCACCGACGCGCTCTTCATGTACGCGGACGAGACCGCGCTGCCGGCGGCCGCGGCGATCCTGGACCGGCTCCCCGCCGGCGCCCGGGTGCGGGCCTGGTTCGAGGTACCGCACGCGGACGACCGGCTCGCGCTGTCGACGCCCGCCGACGCGGACATCACCTGGGTCGTACGGGAGGGCGGCGCCGGCCGGGAGCGCACCGAGCACCTGCTCGACGTGGTCCGGGCGGCCGAACTGCCCGCCGCGAAAGCCCCGTACGTCTGGCTGGCGGGCGAGGCGGGCACCATTCGGGCCGTCCGCCGGCACTTCGTGCAGGAACGTTCCGTCGACCGCCGCGCGGTGCGCTTCACCGGCTACTGGCGGCTGGGCGCGAGCGAGGAGGAACTCCTCGCCGAGGCGTACGCGGGCAAGGCTCCCAGCGAGGACCCCGGCTCCGCGCTGTAGCTCCAACCTCCTTTCACCACAGGACCGTTCAAGAGACGGGCCCCGGCTTCCGGCCGGGGCCCGTCTTCATTTGGCGGGAAGGTTAGGTTAGGCTAACCTAATCCTCAGATCCCCGCCCCCCTCTCCCTGCCCGGAGGACAGTTGATGCGTCAGCATCTGCTCAACGAGACGACCGCGGACCTCTACCGGCGTTCGGTCACCGAGGGCGTCGAGCGCGTAGCGGCCAAACTCGCCACCACGCGGCGGCCCCACACCGGCGTGTCCGTCGACGAACTCGCCCCGGTCATCGCCGGCATCGACCTGGACCGACCGCTCGAAGACCCCGCCGCCGCGCTCGACGAGCTGGAAGAGGTCTACCTGCGGGACGCGGTGTACTTCCACCACCCGCGCTACCTGGGCCACCTCAACTGCCCGGTCGTCATCCCCGCCGTACTCGGCGAGGCCGTCCTCTCGGCCGTCAACTCCTCCCTCGACACCTGGGACCAGTCGATCGGCGGCACGCTCATCGAGCGCCGCCTCATCGACTGGACCGCGCAGCGCATCGGCCTCGGCCCGGCCGCGGACGGCATCTTCACCTCCGGCGGCAGCCAGTCCAACTTCCACGCGCTGCTGCTCGCCCGTGACGAGGCCTGCCGCATCGTCATGAAGAAGGGGCTGGACGAGGGCCGCGAGCTCACCAAGGCCGAACTCCTCCCGAAGCTGCGCATCTTCACCTCCGAAGCCAGCCACTTCAGCGTGCAGAAGTCGGCCGCCATGCTCGGACTCGGCTACGAGGCCGTCATCGCCGTCCCGGTCGACCGCAACCGCCGCATGGACACCGCCGTGCTCGCCCTGGAGCTGGAGGAGTGCGCCGTCGAGGGCCTCTTCCCCATGGCCGTCGTCGCCACCGCCGGCACCACCGACTTCGGGTCCATCGACCCGCTCCCCGAGATCGCCCGCCTGGCCGCCGAGCACTCCGCCTGGATGCACGTGGACGCCGCGTACGGCTGCGGACTGCTGGTCTCCCCCACCCGCCGGCACCTCCTCGACGGCATCGAGCACGCCGACTCGGTCACGGTCGATTACCACAAGTCCTTCTTCCAGCCCGTCAGTTCGAGCGCCATGCTGGTCCGCGACCGCGACACCCTGAAGCACGCCACGTACCACGCGGACTACCTCAACCCGCGCCGCATGGCCGAGGAGCGCATCCCCAACCAGGTCGACAAGTCCATCCAGACCACGCGCCGCTTCGACGCGCTCAAGCTCTGGATGACCCTGCGCGTGATGGGCGCCGACGCGGTCGGCTCGCTCTTCGACGAGGTCATCGACCTGGCCGCCGCGGGCTGGGACGTCATCGACGCCGACCCGCGCTTCGAGGTCGTCGTCAAGCCGCAGATCTCCACGCTGGTCTTCCGCTACGTACCCCGTCCCGAAGACGCCCCGGTCCGCGCCGACCTGGTCGACGAGGCCAACCTGCACGCCCGCAAGGCGCTGTTCGCCTCGGGTGAGGCGGTCGTCGCCGGCACCAAGGTGGACGGGAAGCAGTACCTGAAGTTCACCCTCCTCAACCCGCAGACCACGACGGCCGACATCGCGGCCGTCCTCGGCCTTCTCGCCGCACACGCCGAGCAGTTCCTTGGAGAGTCCCTTGCCGTCCACCGCTAAGCCCCGTGACTTCATCGGGATCGGCCTCGGGCCCTTCAACCTCGGGCTCGCCTGCCTGACCGCGCCGATCGACGAGCTCGACGGCCTGTTCATCGAGTCGAAGCCGCACTTCGAGTGGCACGCCGGGATGTTCCTGGACGGCGCGCACCTGCAGACGCCGTTCATGTCGGACCTGGTCACCCTCGCCGACCCGACCTCGCCCTTCTCCTTCCTGAACTACCTGAAGGACAAGGACCGGCTGTACTCCTTCTACATCCGGGAGAACTTCTACCCGCTGCGGGCCGAGTACAACGACTACTGCCGCTGGGCCGCCGACCGCCTCGACAACGTCCTGTACTCCACCTCCGTCACCGAGGTCACGTACGACGAGCAGGCCGGCCTGTACGAGGTCCACACCGACCGGGGCGAGACCCACCGGGCCCGCCGCCTGGTCCTGGGCACCGGCACCCCGCCCTTCGTCCCCGAGGCGTGCGGGAACCTCGGCGGCGACTTCCTGCACAACTCCGGCTACATGCAGAACAAGGCGCAGCTGCAGAAGAAGAAGTCGATCACCCTGGTCGGCTCGGGCCAGAGCGCGGCCGAGATCTACCACGACCTCCTCGCCGAGATCGACGTCCACGGCTACCAGCTCAACTGGGTCACCCGCTCCCCGCGGTTCTTCCCGCTGGAGTACACGAAGCTGACCCTGGAGATGACCTCGCCCGAGTACGTGGACTACTTCCACGCCCTCCCCGAGGACACCCGCTACCGGCTGGAGAGCCAGCAGAAGAACCTCTTCAAGGGCATCGACGGCGAACTGATCAACGCGATCTTCGACCTGCTCTACCAGAAGAAGGTCGGCATGCCGGGCCCGGTCCCGACCACCCTGCTCACCAACACCTCGCTGAACACCACGGCGTACGACACCACCACGGGCACGTACACCCTGGGTCTGCGGCAGGAGGAGCAGGAGCGGGACTTCTCCCTGACCACCGAGGGCCTGGTCCTGGCCACCGGCTACAAGTACGTCGTGCCGGAGTTCCTCGCCCCGGTGCGCGAGCGGCTGAACTTCGACGGCCGCGGCCGCCTCGACGCGGCCCGCAACTACAGCGTGGACACCACCGGCCGGGGCGTCTACCTCCAGAACGGGACGACCCACAACCACTCGCTCACCTCGCCCGACCTGGGCATGGCCGCGTACCGCAACGCGTACATCGTCGCCGAGCTCCTCGGCCGCGAGCACTACAAAGTCGAGAAGTCCATCGCGTTCCAGCAGTTCGCAGTTCCGGAAGGCACGCACGCATGAGCACCACCACCGAGACCCTGTACACGCGCACCGACGCCGCCCTCGGGACCTTCGCCGTCCGCCCGCTGGACCCCTTCGCCGACGCGGAGCTCCTGCACGGGTGGGTCACGCACCCCAAGGCCTCGTTCTGGATGATGCAGGACGCCACCCTGCCGGACGTCGAGCGCGAGTACATGAAGATCGCCGCGGCCGAGCACCACCAGGCCTTCATCGGCCTCCACGAGGGCCGGCCCGCCTTCCTGATGGAGACGTACGACCCGGCGCACCTGGAGCTGGTCGGCCTGTACGAGGCGCAGCCCGGCGACGTCGGCATGCACTTCCTCGTCGCGCCCAGCGACACCCCCGTGCACGGGTTCACCCGCGCGGTCATCACCACCGTCATGGCGGCCGTGTTCGCCGACCCGGCGGCCGTGCGCGTCGTCGTGGAGCCGGACGTCCGCAACACCGCCGTGCACGCCCTGAACGAGGCCGTCGGCTTCGTGCCCGACGGCCCGGTCCGCAAGCCCGAGAAGGAAGCCCTGCTGAGCTTCTGCACCCGCGCGCAGTTCGAGGCCGCCACCGGACTCACCACGGGAGAATCGATATGAGCCTCGCCGACGCCGTCGCCCACCTCTCCCCCGAGCTGTGGGACCGCGCCAACCGCGCCCTGGTCCGCAAGGCCCTCGCGGAGTTCTCCCACGAGCGCCTGCTGACCCCGAAGCCGCTGGAGCCCGGCTCCTACTCGGTGCTGAGCGACGACTCCACCGTGGAGTACCGCTTCAAGGCCGAGCTGCACGCGCTGGACCACTGGTCGGTGGACGAATCGTCCATCACCCGGCACCGGGACGGAGCCGAGCTGCCGCTGGACGCCCTCGACTTCCACATCGAGCTGCGCGAGACCCTCGGCCTGAGCGCGGAGGTCCTGCCGGTCTACCTGGAGGAGATCTCCTCCACCCTGGCTGGCTCGGGCTACAAGTACACGAAGCCGCAGACCCCCTCGTCGGTCCTGGCGAAGTCCTCGTTCCAGGACATCGAGACCGGCATGACCGAGGGCCACCCCTGCTTCGTGGCGAACAACGGCCGCCTCGGCTTCGGCGTGCACGAGTACCTCTCGTACGCCCCGGAGACGGCGAGCCCGGTCCACCTGGTGTGGGTGGCGGCCCGCAAGGACGTCTCCACCTTCACGGCGGGCGCGGGCCTGGACCACGACTCCTTCGTCCGCGCGGAGCTGGGCGAGGCCGCCCTCGCGGGCTTCGCGGCCAAGATGGCCTCCCTCGGCCTCGACCTGGCGGACTACCACCTCCTGCCGGTCCACCCCTGGCAGTGGTGGAACAAGACCACGGTCACCTTCGCCGCCGAGATCGCGAACCGCCGCCTCGTCCTGCTGGGCGAGGGCGAGGACGCGTACCTGGCGCAGCAGTCGATCCGTACGTTCTTCAACACGACCACGCCGACGAAGCACTACGTGAAGACGGCCATCTCCGTCATCAACATGGGCTTCATGCGGGGCCTGTCGGCCGCGTACATGGAGGCCACCCCGGCCATCAACGACTGGCTCCACCAGCTGATCGAGGGCGACGAGGTCCTGCGGTCGGTGGACTTCTCGATCATCCGCGAGCGCGCGGCGATCGGCTACCACCACCGCCAGTACGAGCGCGCCACCGACCGCTACTCCCCGTACCGCAAGATGCTCGCCGCCCTGTGGCGCGAGTCGCCGGTGGAGTCCCTGAGCGGGGACGAGCGCCTCGCCACGATGGCCGCCCTGCTCCACGTGGACTCCGAGGGCCGCTCCTTCGCCGGCGCGCTGATCGAGGAGTCGGGCCTCACCCCGTCCGAGTGGCTGCGGCACTACCTGCGCGCCTACCTGGTGCCGCTGCTGCACTGCTTCTACCAGTACGACCTCGCGTACATGCCGCACGGCGAGAACACGATCCTCGTCATCGAGCGCGGCGTGGTGAAGCGGGCGATCTTCAAGGACATCGCCGAGGAGATCGTGGTCATGGATCCGCACGCGGTCCTGCCGCCGGCGGTCGAGCGGGTCCGGGCGGACATCCCGGAGGACATGAAGCTGCTGTCCGTCTTCACGGACGTCTTCGACTGCTTCTTCCGCTTCCTGGGCGCGATCCTGGCCGACGAGGGCATCTGCGAGGAGGACACCTTCTGGCGGGCGGTCGCCGACTGCGGCCACGCCTACCAGGACTCGGTGCCCGCCCTGGCGGAGCGCTTCGAGCGCTACGACCTCTTCGCCGAGGAGTTCCAGCTGTCCTGCCTCAACCGCCTCCAGCTGCGCAACAACAAGCAGATGGTGGACCTCGCCGACCCCGCGGCGGCCCTCCAGCTGATCGGCACCCTCAAGAACCCCGTCGCGCCCTTCGCGCGGCGGTAGCAGGAAGGCGGGCGGCCCCCGACCCGGTCCCTCGGGGGCCGCCCGCACCCCTGCGCCCGGCCGCTACCCCCAGGGGACGTCCGGCGCCCGGTGGTAGTTCACGTCCTGCGCGTCCAGCCGCTGCCCCTGGGCGGAGAGGCGCTGGCGGTAGTTCGCCCAGTTCCGCGGCGCCCGGGACCAGCCCAGTTCCGCCAGGCCCAGGACCCGGGGGAAGGCCATGTACTCCAGGTCCGGACGGGTCCCGATCGTCTCCGTCCACAGCGGCGCCTCGACGCCGAGGACCGCCGGCTCCGCGACCCCGGGCAGGTAGGCGCCCGGGTCCCAGTCGTAGGCCCGCCGGACCGGGACGTACCCAGCCCAGGCCAGACCCGGCCCCGTCGTCACGTCGTACTTCATGTCCAGGTACAGCCGGTCCGCCGGCGACAGGATCAGCCGGTGGCCCGCCTTCGCCGCCGCGGCCACCGCCGCCTTCTCCGCCGCCGGGGTCCGGTCGTGGCCCCAGTACTGCAGCACCGCGTCCTTCGCGGGCCGGGCCGCGGCCAGCTGGTGCCAGGCGACCACCGTCTTCCCGTGCCGGCCGACCACCTGCTGCGCCCGGTCCATGAACGCCGCGTAGTCCGCCGCCGGGGTCGCCTGGGCCTCGTCGCCGCCGATGTGGAGGTAGCGGCCGGGCGTGAGCTCCGCGACCTCGCCGAGCACCTCGTCGATGAACTCGTACGTCCGCTCCTTCGCCACGCACAGCGAGCTGAAGCCGACCTTGATCCCGGTGTAGCGCTCCCGCGCCCTGCCGTCGCAGTTCAGCTCCGCGTACGAGGCCTGCGCCGCGTTCACGTGCCCCGGCATGTCGATCTCGGGGACCACGTCCACGTACCGCTCCCCCGCGTAGGCGACCAGGGAGCGGTACTCGTCCTTCGTCCAGTACCCGCCGGCCCCGCCGCCGACCTCGCTGCCGCCTCCGTACTCCGCGAGCCGCGGCCAGGCGTCGATCGCCAGGCGCCACCCCTGGTCGTCGGTCAGGTGCAGGTGCAGGGTGTTGACCTTGTACTGCACGAGCTGGTCGACGTACCGCTTGACCTGCTCCACCGAGAAGAAGTGCCGCGCCACGTCGACCATCGCCCCCCGGTACGCGAAGCGCGGCGCGTCGGTGACGGTCCCGCCGGGCACCGTCCCCGGGCCGGTCACCGGCAGGAGCTGGCGCAGCGTCTGGCCCGCGTGGAAGAGCCCGGCCGGCGTGCGTGCGGTGAGGGTGATCCCGGTCGGGCCCGACTCCAGCCGGTACCCCTCCTCGCCCACCCCCTCGGCCTCCTCGTCGATCCGCAGCCGGACCCCGTCCCCCTCGGCCCCGTCGACCACGGGCAGCGGCAGCCCGCTGGGACCCCGGAGCTGCTCGGCGAGGAGTTCGCCGACCTGCCGGACCTCCTCGTCCGCGCCCAGGCCGGTACGGATCACCGTGCCCGCCCCGAAGGCGTACCCCGGACCCTGGGCGCGGGCGGAGACCGGCGCCGGCAGGAGGCGCTCGAAGGGGGCGAGGACGGCGGGCCGTTCGTCGCCGGGTTTCGCGTCGTCACCGTGGGCGGCGGTGCAAGAGACGGCGGCACCGAGGACGAGGAGGGTGCCGAGCGTGCGTCGCAGGACTCTCATGGGCCCAGGTATAGGCCAACGCGCGGCCGACTCGCCCGTCCCGGCCGGTGCGAGAATCGCGAGATGGCGGAAATCATCCAGAAGGACGGCACATGGACCTTCGACGGGGACACGGTGCGCATCGTGCCGGGCCGCGACAAGGGGGTGGGGCTGCTGCGCCAGACCCTCGGCGAAGTGGCCGTGCCGCTGAGGGCGCTGGCGGGCATCAGTTACGAACCGGGGCGCAAGGCGGGCCGGTTGCGGCTCCGGCTGCGTGACGGGGCCGACCCCCTCCTCCAGGTCACGGCCGGGCGGCTGCCGGAGGCCTCCGACCCGTACCGGCTGAGCGTGGACTCGGACCGGGCCGGGGTCGCCGAGTACCTCGTGGACGAGGTGCGCAACGCCCTGCTGCTGGAACAGGTGGACCCGGGCTCCTGCGACTCCTACCTGCTGCCGGGGCCGGCCGTGCCGATCACGGTGGGCGCGGGCGACGGGACGGTGGCCTTCGACGGGGACCGGGTGGCCCTGGACTGGAACTGGACGACGGAGGAGGCCAAGCGCTCCGGGGGGCCGCGCGAGTTCCGGCTCGCGGACGTGCGGGCGGTGGAGTGGTACCCGTCGAGGGGGCTGGAGAACGGGTGGATCCGCTTCACCCTGGCGGGCGCCCCGGCGGCCTCGCCCCCGCCGAAGTACGACCCGTGCGCGGTGGAGCTGTTCGGCTTCAAGAAGGACCCGCTGATGGCGCTGGTGGCGGCGGCGGTGGCGCTGAGGCTGCCCCACCCGGCGGCTCCCGCGGCGCCGCCCGAACCCGCGCCCGTGCCGGCGCCGGCGTCCGCGCTCCCCGCCGGGGACTGGACCACGTCCGGCGCGGATCCGGTGGATCACGACGCCCTGCTGCGGCGGCTGCGCGAGCTGGGTGAGCTGCATCAGGCGGGGGTGCTGACCACCGAGGAGTTCGCCACGGCGAAAGCGGCAATTCTGGGCCGTTTCTGATCCAGCTTGACCGGAATTAACGATTCCTCTGGTCCAGACCAGCGGGATCCTGCCCGAAACCGGGCAGGATCTTTGCGTTCCTGGCCGTAGGCCGTCACTATCTACGGATGCTCGACCGCCGCCCGTCGCATGACGATCTTGTCGACCACCTGGTGCGGACCACCTCGCTGCAGCGCGGTGAGGCCGCCCGGGTGGTACTCGACGTCCTCGCGTACTTCGACGAGAAGACCGAGGACTTCGTCCGCCGCCGCCACCGTGAGCTGCAGTCCGGTGGCGCGGTCAACACCGAGATCTTCGAGCGGATCGCGGCCGAACTGCCGCACCGCGCCGTGGCGCCCCCGGAGCTCTCGCTCCGGCAGTTGCGCCGCATCGTGTACGGCTGAGCCGGCCCGCCACAAGCGGGCCCGGCGGACGAGAACAACCGAACTTCAGGAGGGGTAACACCTTTATGTGCGGAATCGTGGGTTACATCGGCAAGCGTGACGTGGCACCGCTGCTGCTGGAGGGCCTCCAGCGCCTCGAGTACCGCGGATACGACTCCGCGGGCATCGTCGTCAACAGCCCGAAGTCCGGTGCGCTCAAGATGGTCAAGGCCAAGGGCCGCGTCCGCGACCTCGAGGCCCGCGTGCCCAAGCGGTTCGCCGGCACCACCGGCATCGCCCACACCCGCTGGGCCACCCACGGCGCCCCGAGCGACATCAACTCGCACCCGCACCTCGACCCCGAGAACAAGGTCGCCGTCGTCCACAACGGCATCGTCGACAACGCCTCCGAGCTGCGCGCCAAGCTCGAAGCCGAAGGCGTGGTCTTCGCGTCCGAGACCGACAGCGAGGTCATCACCCACCTGATCGCCCGCGCCCAGGCTGACACCCTGGAGGAGAAGGTCCGCGAGGCGCTCAAGGTGATCGAGGGCACCTACGGCATCGCCGTCATGCACGCCGACTTCGCCGACCGCATCGTCGTCGCCCGCAACGGCTCCCCCGTCGTCCTCGGCATCGGCGAGAAGGAGATGTTCGTCGCCTCGGACGTCGCCGCGCTGATCGCACACACCCGCCAGGTCGTCACCCTCGACGACGGCGAGATGGCCACCCTCAAGGCCGACGACTTCCGCACCTACACCACCAGTGGTACGACGACCACCGCCACGCCGGAGACCGTGGAGTGGGAGGCCGCCTCGTACGACATGGGCGGCCACGACACGTACATGCACAAGGAGATCTCCGAGCAGCCCGACGCGGTCGACCGCGTGCTGCGCGGCCGGATCGACGACCGCTTCAACACCGTGCACCTGGGCGGCCTGAACCTGGACCCGCGCGAGGCGCGCGGCATCCGCCGGGTCAAGATCCTGGGCTGCGGCACCTCGTACCACGCGGGTCTCATCGGCGCCGGCCTCATCGAGGGCATGGCCCGCATCCCCGCGGACGCCGAGCCGGCCTCCGAGTTCCGCTACCGCAACCCGGTCGTGGACCCCGACACCCTCTACATCGCGGTCTCCCAGTCCGGTGAGACGTACGACGTGCTCGCGGCCGTGCAGGAGCTCAAGCGCAAGGGCGCCCGCGTCCTCGGCGTGGTCAACGTCGTCGGCTCCGCCATCGCCCGCGAGGCCGACGGCGGCGTGTACGTGCACGCCGGCCCCGAGGTCTGCGTCGTCTCCACCAAGTGCTTCACCAACACGGTCGTGGCCTTCGCGCTGCTGGCCGTGCACCTGGGCCGGATCCGCGACCTGTCGGTCACCGACGGCAAGCGGATCATCGAGGGCCTGCGCAAGCTGCCCGCGCAGATCCAGGAGATCCTCGAGGGCGAGGAGGACATCAAGAAGCTGGCGGCCCAGTACGCCGAGGCGAAGTCGATGATGTTCATCGGCCGGGTGCGCGGCTACCCGGTGGCCCTGGAGGCCTCCCTCAAGCTGAAGGAGATCTCCTACATCCACGCCGAGGCCTACCCGGCCTCCGAGCTCAAGCACGGCCCGCTCGCGCTCATCGAGCCGGCGATGCCGACGGTCGCGATCGTCCCGGACGACGACCTGCTGGAGAAGAACCGCGCGGCGCTGGAGGAGATCAAGGCGCGCAGCGGCCGGATCCTGGCGGTGGCCCACCGCGAGCAGGAGAAGGCGGACCACACGATCATCGTTCCCAAGAACGAGGACGAGCTGGACCCGATCCTGATGGGCATCCCGCTCCAGCTGCTGGCGTACCACACGGCCCTGGCCATGGGCCGGGACATCGACAAGCCGCGCAACCTGGCGAAGTCGGTCACCGTCGAGTAGGTCGCACGGACACCGCGAGAACGGCCCCCGGGGATCCCCGGGGGCCGTTCTCGCCGTTACGTCCCTCAGCTCGCGGCCACCGCACCGCGGCCCGAGGCCTTGCCCAGGGCCATGGGCCAGTGGGCCAGCGCCGCGGTGGCGCCGTACCAGGCCAGCAGCCCGGAGACCGCGGCCACCCAGCCGGCGGCCTTGCCCAGTGCGTCGCTGTCGGCGAAGGCGCCTATCGCGAGCAGCACGAGGGAGAGGGTGAACAGGGCGTACACGCCCTGCCCGAACAGTCCGCTCGCGGCCCCCGCGGTGAGGGTGAGCCCGAGCAGGGCGAACAGGATCAGGAACATTCCGGCGGCGTCTGCCGAAACCTTTCCGTCGGCTCCGGAGGCCCAGGTGAACCAGAAGGCGCCGAGGCCCGCGAACGCCGTGCCGTTGAAGCCGTTGCCGCCGCGGAACTCCAGGATTCCGAGGACGAACAGGGCGAGACCGCCGACGTAGGTCGCGAGCGACACGGAGTTGGCCACGGTCACGCCGTCGATGATCCCGGTGTGGCCGATACCGAACGCGAGAAGGGTGAGACCCAGGGCGATGTGCCCGAGGGTCGAAGTCGAGGCCGTGCTTCCCGCAGAGACACCATTGTCCACGGCGGGCTCCCTTCGATCTGCAGTTGTTTGCTGCGTCCCAGCAGCATTTATCTACCCTTTACGAGGGGGTTCACAACCGCACAACCGACGTACAACGGGTTACGGAATGACAACAACGGGTCGCTGTGCCCGCTTGGCGAGCCGGCCCGCCACCGAGCCGAAGATCCGGCCGACGATCCCGTGCGTGGAGCCGACCACGATGGCGTCGGCCGAGTACTCCCGGCCGACCTCCTCCAGCTCGTGGCAGATGTCGCCGCCCCGCTCGACGAGGATCCACGGCACCTCGGCCAGGTAGTCCGCACAGGCCAGCTCCAACCCCAGCACCTCGGTACGGTGGTCCGGCACGTCCACGAAGACGGGCGGCTCGCAGCCGGCCCACATCGTGGCGGGCAGCCGGTTCGCGACATGGACGATGATCAGACCGGAGCCCGAGCGGCGGGCCATCCCGATCGCGTAGGCGAGGGCGCGCTCGCTGGAGGTGGATCCGTCGAATCCCACCACGACGCCGTGCCGGAAGGCCGGGTCGCAGGGATGGCGCGGCTGTTCCACCGCGCGCAGGTCGGCCGATTCAGGATCGGCGAGACGTTTGCGCTTGCGGTCCGCGGGTTCGGAGAATTCGTGACCGGCCATGGATGTCTCGGCGAAGAGGTCCTCGGGGGAAGGGACAGGGGGCGGAGCGAAATCGGCGACTCAGGGTGACGGAGCTCTGTCCGGGAAGCATCTTCCCAAGTCCGTACCCACCAGGGTACGGCGACACTCCTGTCCTGCCCAGGGCTTGCCGCCTCTGGAGAGCGTCCCAGGGAGCATGCCGGAGCCGAGCCCGGTTGGCAATGGCCGCTGTCCCCTACAGCCAGTGACGAGCCACCTGCCCGCCGGGTACGCGCCACCCGTGCGCGCAGTGACCGAGCGCCGTCGAACGGCGTTGGACACGAGTCCGACCGTCCAGGAAGAGCCCGCAGGGAGCACGCCGTGCCCGGTCGTCCGGTTCACCCCGTCCAGCCCGCGCAGCCGACACAGTCCGTCCACTACGTCCGCTCCGTCCACACGTCACCTTCTCCCCTTCACTCGTCCGTGCAAGCCGGCAGGCACCCCCATGACGACGCCGCGGGTGACGTGGTGCGCTGGGCCGCCTTCAGCTGTCTGCTCGTCCCCGTCGTCCTGGTCGTCTACGGGACCTCCTTCGGCGGCGCCGCGGTGGCGACGCTGGGGCTGACCGCCGTCACGGCCGCCTGCCGGGTGCTGCTGAGGCACTCGGAAAAGGTGGAGCGGACCGCCGCCAGGGTCCTCGCGGAGGAACGCTTTCCGGGCGCCCATCGCGGCCGGCACTCGCGCGGCGGGGCCGGAACACACCGCGGCTGCCACGGTTCCGGCGTGATCTCCCCTCACGACTGACCGGTTCGCACACCCACACCCGCATATTTTCAGCCAACTTCCAGGCAGGGTGCCCCCCTTGCCGGAATGTCCCCCCAACCCCCCTACCACCAGCGACGACAGAGCCGGAGGGGCGCCGCGACCCTATGGGTACTGGCCATGGCCAACCTGCGCGCTTCCCACCCAGGTAGCGGAGTGGAACGCTTGCTGATCGAATGCTTTTCGCCAAGTTGCCAAGTCGACATAGCGCTGCGTGCTGAACTTGTCACGCCGACACCACGGGACGCAGTAGATTCGATCATGTATTTACGGCGGGGGATCCACGTGCAAGGCCGAGGGGAAACGTGCAGGTGCGACCAGACCAAGGAGTCGCGACACCCAAGGGGGGCTTAGCCATGAGCCAGGATTCCACCGCCGTCGTCGCGGACGCCGGCCGGAAGCTCGCGGGGCGTCGCCGCAGGGAGATCGTCGCGGTGCTGCTGTTCAGCGGCGGACCGATCTTCGAGAGCTCCATTCCACTTTCCGTGTTCGGCATTGACCGGCAGGACGCGGGAGTTCCACGCTATCGACTGCTCGTGTGCGCCGGGGAGGACGGTCCGCTGCGGACCACCGGCGGACTCGAACTGACCGCGCCGTACGGGTTGGAGGCGATCGCCCGGGCAGGCACGGTCGTCGTTCCCGCGTGGCGTTCCATCACTTCACCGCCGCCGCCGGAGGCGCTCGACGCACTGCGTCTGGCGCACGAGGAAGGCGCCCGGATCGTCGGACTGTGCACGGGAGCCTTCGTGCTCGCCGCGGCCGGTCTGCTGGACGGACGGCCCGCGACGACGCACTGGATGTACGCGCCGACGCTGGCCAAGCGGTACCCGTCCGTCCATGTCGATCCGCGCGAGCTGTTCGTCGACGACGGCGACGTGCTGACGTCCGCGGGCACCGCGGCCGGAATCGACCTGTGCCTGCACATCGTGCGCACGGACCACGGCAGCGAGGCGGCCGGGGCACTGGCCCGCCGGCTCGTCGTCCCGCCGCGCCGTACGGGCGGACAGGAGCGCTACCTCGACCGGTCACTGCCGGAGGAGATCGGCGCCGACCCGCTGGCCGAGGTCGTCGCATGGGCACTTGAACACCTCCACGAGCAGTTCGACGTGGAGACGCTGGCGGCGCGCGCCTACATGAGCAGGCGCACCTTCGACCGGCGGTTCCGCTCGCTCACCGGCAGCGCGCCGCTGCAGTGGCTGATCACCCAGCGGGTGCTCCAGGCGCAGCGGCTGCTGGAGACCTCCGACTACTCGGTCGACGAGGTCGCCGGGCGGTGCGGGTTCCGCTCGCCGGTCGCGCTGCGCGGGCACTTCCGGCGGCAGCTGGGGTCCTCCCCGGCCGCCTACCGCTCCGCCTACCGGGCCCGTCGCCCGCAGGCCGACGTGGCTCAGGTGTCCCAGATCGCGGAGAGCCCGGTTCCGCACCAGCGCACTCCGCAGCACCAGCGGACGGCGGCGGCCCTGGCCGCGGCCGGCCCGTCGGTGACGGAGCTGTACGCCCCCGGCCGGGTCCTGCGCGAGCACGCGTAGCCCGTACGGGTACTGCCTGACGGAGGTCCCCCGTATCGGTACGGCACCGATGCGGGGGACCTTCCGCATAAGGTGGGACACATGAACGATCGCATGGTGTGGATCGACTGCGAGATGACCGGGCTCTCGTTGACGGACGACGCACTTATCGAGGTGGCCGCACTGGTCACCGACTCGGAGCTCAACGTGCTCGGCGAAGGCGTGGACATTGTGATCCGCCCGCCGGACGCGTCCCTGGAGACCATGCCCGACGTGGTGCGCGAGATGCACACCGCCTCCGGCCTGCTCGACGAACTGGCCGGCGGGACCACCCTCGCGGATGCCGAGGCGCAGGTCCTGGCGTACGTACGCAAACACGTGAAGGAGCCCCGCAAGGCCCCGCTCTGCGGAAACTCGGTCGGTACCGACCGCGGCTTCCTGCTGCGCGACATGGCCGCGCTGGAGGGCTACCTGCACTACCGGATCGTGGACGTGTCCTCGGTGAAGGAGCTGGCGCGCCGCTGGTTCCCCCGGGCGTACTTCAACAGTCCCCCGAAGAACGGCAACCACCGGGCGCTCGCGGACATCAAGGATTCCATCGCCGAGCTGCGCTACTACCGGGAGGCCGTCTTCGTGCCGCAGCCCGGTCCCGACTCGGACACCGCGCGGGCCATCGCCGCCAAGCACGTGCTCCCGGGCGAGTAGGACCCACCGGAGGCGGGCGCGGGGAATGGGGGGAGCGAGCACCCTCCCGGACCCTGTAACCTTTTCTTCGGCCGGTCGGTTCTCCGACCGGACATGGTGGGTGTAGCTCAGTTGGTAGAGCACCTGGTTGTGGTCCAGGTGGCCGCGGGTTCAAGTCCCGTCACTCACCCTGCAGGAAGGCCTCGGCACGCGAAAGCGGACCGGGGCCTTTCGCGTACGCGGGACCTTGCGCTAGGCGGCGAATGCTTCGGCGTGGTCCTCGCACCACGTGCCGAAGGAGCGGCCCGGGTGACCGGTGAGCTGCTCGACCGCGTCGGAGAGCTCGGTCGGCAGGCCGTCGGTGGTGGCCCAGTAGTCGAGCAGCGCCTGCGCGTACGGCCCGGGTATGGAGCCGTCGACCTCGGACTTCCACTGCTCGGGGGAGACGGCCTCGAAGGGTACGGGCCGGCCGAGGACACCGCCGAGTATGGCCAGTTGGGTCTCGAACGTCAGCGACTGCGGCCCGGTCAGGGTGTAGGCGCGGCCGGCGAGGGCCGGTTCGGTGAGGACCGCGAAGGCGGCCTCGGCGATGTCGCTCTCGTGGACGGGGTCGCCGTAGGAGCCCGGGTAGGGCAGGTGGACCGGGCGGCCGGACTTCAGCGACCAGGCCCAGCCCAGAGCATTGCCGGCGAAGGCGCCGGGGCGCAGCAGCGTGGTGCGCAGCGGGGAGGCGAGCAGGGCCTCCTCGACCGCGAGGTGGGCGGCGGCCAGGGGGCTGTCGGCGGCGTCGGGGGCGAGGACCGAGGAGGAGGACAGGAGCACGACGTGCTCGACTCCGGCGGCGACCGCCTCCTTGACGAAGGCCTCGATGCCGGACGCCTCGGCGTACAGGAAGACGGAGCGGACACCGGCGAGGGCATCGGGGAAGGTGGCCGGATCGCCGAGGTCGCAGCGCACGGTGTCCGGCCCGTCCGGCTCACGGGAGGCGAGGCGGTACGGGATGCCCTGCGCGGCGAGGAGGGAGGAGAGGCCGCGGGCGATGGCGCCGCGGCCGCCGGTGACGAGGATCTTCGACATGTGCGTTTCCTGTTCTAGACTGAAGACGTGACACAGATTGTGTGCGACGCATCTTCTGCGTCACACAGATAAATTTGGAGCATGGAGAAGCCGATGTCAACCAATTACGCTCGTTCGGGTGCGGAGTGGAGCCGCGCCGAGCTGCTCGCGCGCATCGTCACCGAGAGCCAGCGGCATTACGCCGACTACTCGCTCTTCAGCCAGGCCATGGCCGACCACCTCGGCCTGCACCCCACCGACCTGCAGTGCGTGGCCCTCCTGGACATCGAGCCCGACCCCGTCAGCACCGGCGACATCGCCCGCCTCACCGGCCTGACCTCCGGCTCCGCGACCCGCCTCGTCGACCGCTTGGTCAAGGCCGGCGTCGTCGAGCGGCTGGCCGATCCGAACGACCGCCGCCGCTCGCTCGTCGCGCTCTCCCCCACCGCCCGCGAGCGGATCGGCGCCGCCTGGGACACCCCCGGCCGGGCCTTCGGCGCCGTACTGGAGAGCTACTCCGACAGCGAGCTCGCGGTCATCGGCGACTACCTGCACCGCGCCGCCGAGGTCGGCCGGGCCCAGGCCAAGCGGCTGGCCTCGGGCAACGCCGGCGACCCGGCCGTGACCAGCCCCTAGAGGGGGCTTTCGAACCGCGACGGCATCGGGGACGGGGCCGTCGCCGCCGTGACCGGCTCGATCGCCGGCTTCGTGACGGTGGCCCGGCCCGGTTCTGCCGATCTGACGGTCCGGCTGCGGTGGACCATCGCGGCCCGGGCGCCGCTGACGCTCCCGCTGCCGGCGGGGTCGGGCCCGTGGGGCGCGGCCCTGGCCGTCGCCGGCATCGGACTGGCCGTGGCCCCGCACCTGATCGCGCTGTTCGGGCGGGTGGAACGGGCCGGCCCGGCGGAGGGGGTGGGCGAGGCCATGACCGTGCGCGGCAGCGGGCTGATCGCCGGCCATGCCCTGGCGGCGGCCGCCTCCACGCCCTTCGCACTGACGGCTGCCGGAAAGGGCCGGTTCGGCCCCCGCCCGGCCGGCCCGGCTACGAGGACGACTGGATCGCTGCCAGCGACTTCGCCAGATCCTCTGCGGTCATGACCGGACCGACCTCGATCTCGGCGTTGAACTCATGGAACAGGTCCCACGTCAGCTCCGGCACCCGCGCGCTGTCCTGGAGGTCGAAGACGATCCAGCAGGAACGCACGCCCTCGTGCAGCCCGAAGTAGGCCGCCTCCGGTTTGACCTTCTCCAAGAGCTTCTTGATCGCCTGGGGCAGGCCCCCGGTCGTGATGCCCTCGTTGGTGGCGGCCGTGTCCATGTGGGCCCTGAGCATGACTCTCATGCCTAGCTCCTTCCGTCACGCCCACATTCGGCGCGGGACGGGGGCGCGGCAACATTTGCGCCCCCGTCCGAGCCCCGGTGGGCGCGGCGGATGGACGGAGCGTCAGGCGCCCTGGACGTGGAAGTTGAAGTCCGTGTGTCCCAGGCTGCCCATCAGCCGCAGCCAGACGGGCAGCAGCATCTCCGTCCCCCGCGCCGTCTCGATGCCGCCGAGGTCGAGGACGCTCGCCTCCGGCCAGCCGAAGGAGTACAGCAGCTCGCGCACGGCCTTCTTGGCGTCCGCGTCCTCGCCCGACAGGAAGACGTGGTGGTCGCCGGCGACCCGGGCCGGTTCCACCATGATCCGGCAGTTCATCGTGTTCAGCGTCTTGACCACCCGCAGCCGCGGGAAGGTCCGCTGGATCAGCTCGCCCAGGCTGTCGGTGTCCACCGGGTCCAGGGACGGCGGGAACCCGTGCGAGAAGTCCAGCGGGTTCGCGATGTCGATCAGGACCTTGCCGTCCAGGTGCTCGGCGTCGGCCTCCGTCAGGGCGGCGATGCTGACCCGCCCGCCGGTGGCGTTGACGAGGGTCTCGCCCTGCCGTGCGGCCTCGGGGAAGGCGGCCAGGCCCACCTGCGGGTGCTCGGCCGCCCAGTCGGCGTACTCCTCGCGGGTGAGGGTGGCCTCGGGGTCGCGGGTGCCGATGACGACCTCGTGGTCCAGCGAGACGAGCCGGGCGGCCACGGTTCGGCCGACGATTCCGGTGCCGAGGACTGCGTAGCGCATGATCCGTTCCGTTCCGTTCGAGGGGAAGGAAAATCAACCACCTCGTACGGTATGCCCCGCGGCCTTCGCTACGGGCGGTCCAGGAACCCGAGCTCGTACGGAAGCTCGTAGCGCGTGGGGTCGTCCGGCAGGAACCAGTTGAACCCCTCCTCGAAGAAGACGGCCACCACGCTCACCGCGAGGACCAGCCCGAGGAACCACAGCGCGATCAGCCCCACCGTGCGCAGCGGCCCCGGACCGGCTGCCGGAACCGAACGGTCCGCCGTCGTGTGGGCGAAGGCCAGGACGATGCCGACCGCGACGACCGAGGCCTGGAAGAGGATCCACGCCCACACGTAGAGGTGCAGGCCGAACACCTCGGACCCGTAGCCCTTGTCGCCCGGCAGGACGTGCAGCGTGGTCTGCCGCCACGAGGCGAACGAGCCCGCGATCACGGCGACCAGGGCCAGGCCCCAGCCCATCATGTAGTCGCGTCCGGGCACCGATCCGTGCGTCAGTGCCGTGCGGATGATGTGGGCCGCCCCCATCGCCGCCAGCAGCATGCACATCCGCTGCACGATGCAGAGCGGGCACGGGTACTCCCACAGCCCGAACTGGTACAGCAGCCCGCCGCAGACGACACCCGTCCAGCCGATGGCGAAGAGGCACGCGAACCAGTACTGGGCCCGCCCCAGCAGCCCGCCCTCCGGCTGCGCCTCCGGGAGGAGGACCTGCGTCGCGGCCACGTCAGTAGCTCAGGTCGAGGGCGAGGCTGCGGGTGGTGTGGTGCGCCATCAGCAGGATCACGGCGAAGAGCATGACCCACCAGGCCCCGAGCACGACCATCCGGGAGGAGTCCCGGTACATCGCGATCAGCGTGGCGAGGAGGCCGCCGAAGATGAGGGTGTCCATGGCGCGGACCGTATCGAGACGATCACGTGCGCGCGGCCAGGCGCGCCCCCGCGGGCCGCTCGTGTACGTCGGTTGCCGGTCAGTGGTTCAGCGGTCGGCCGGGGGCCGGGGCCGGCCGCCCCGGCGCTTGCGCCGGCTGCGCCGGTCCCCGTCGCCCCGGCCGCGCCCGTCCAGTGCGATCCACACCCGGACTTCGGTCCCGCCCAGCACCGAGCGGCCCAGCCGGACGTCGCCGCCCGTGGACTCCGCGACCCGGCGCACGATGTCCAGGCCCAGTCCCGTGGAACCGGTGCGTCCGCCGTCGTTGCCGCGACGCAGGGCCGCGTCGGGGTCGGCGATGCCGGGCCCCGCGTCCGAGACGAGCACGATGACGGCGTCCCCCGCGTCGTGCACGTCCACCGCGAACGGGGTGCCCTCGGGGGTGTGCCGGAAGACGTTGCCGAGCATGGCGTCGAGGGCGGCGGCCAGCTCCGGCCGGGCCACGGGGATCCGTACCGTACGGTCCACCCCCGCGAGCCGTACTTCGCGGCCCTCGTCCTCGGCCAGCGCCGACCAGAAGCCCATCCGGTCGCGGATCACCTCCGAGGCGTCGCATCCCGCGCCCCCGCCCGCGCCCGCGGCGGCGGGGGCGCGCTGTTCGCGGGCGGTACGGATGATCGTGTCGACCTCGCGTTCCAGCTGCTCGACCGCCGAGCGGGTCTGCTCGGCCGCCGGGCCGTCGCCGAGCGAGGCCGCGTTGAGCCGCAGCACCGTCAGCGGCGTCCGCAGCCGGTGCGAGAGGTCGGCGGCCAGCTCCCGCTCATTGGCCAGGAGTTCCACCACCTGGTCCGCCATGGAGTTGAACGCGACGGCCGCCGAGCGGAGTTCCTTCGGTCCGTCCTCCGGCACCCGTGCCCCGAGCCGGCCCTCGCCCAGCTGGTGCGCGGCGTCCGCGAGCCGCTCGGCCGGGCGCACCAGGCGGGCGCCGAGCCGGTCCGCGACCGCCACGGAGCCCACGACCAGCGCGAGCCCGACGCCCGCGAGCACCACCCAGGCGGTCGCGACACCGTTGCTGACCTCGCTCTCCGGCACGTGGATCTCCACCACCGCGATGTCACCGGAACCGAGCGCGGTCGGCTGGAGCAGGGCCGAGCCGCCGCCCGCCACGGAGGCCGTCGTGGCGCGCCCGATCCGCCGGGTCTGTGCCACCGCGTGCTCCCCGGCCCAGCCCGTGCCGATGTCGACGGCCGGGCTGTCGCCGATCGGGGGCACGTGCACGGCCATCCGCCGGGCGGCGCCCATCTGCGTGGACTCCACCGCCTTGCGCAGCTGCACGGGGTCGGTGGTGATGGACAGGGTCGGCCCGATGGTGGCGGCCTGCCGCTCGGCGTTGGAGAAGGCCCGGTCGCTGGCCATCTCCTGGACGACCAGCCCGAGCGGCACGGCGAAGGCCACGACCACCATGGCCGTGACCGCGAGGCACACCTTGACCAGCGCCCATCTCACTGGGGCGGCTCCAGCTTGACTCCCACTCCCCGCAGCGTGTGCAGGTAGCGCGGGCTGGCGGCGGTCTCGCCGAGCTTGCGGCGCAGCCAGGACAGGTGCACGTCGATGGTCTGGTCGTCCCCGTACGACTGCTGCCAGACCTCGGCGAGCAGCTCGCGCCGGGCGACGACCACGCCGGGCCGCCCGGCGAGGAAGGCCAGCAGGTCGAACTCCCGGCGGGTCAGGTCCAGTACGGCCCCGTCCAGCTCGGCCTGGCGGCGCAGCGGGTCGATGGCCAGGCCGCCGACGCGCAGGACGCGGGAGGGCGGTTCGGCCCCGGCGGCGGAGCGGGCGCGGCGCAGGACGGCGGCCATCCGGGCGGACAGGTGCTCCACGGAGAAAGGTTTGGTCAGGTAGTCGTCGGCGCCGTCGTTGAGCAGCCGGACGATCTCGGCCTCGTCGTCCCGCGCGGTCGCGATGATCACGGGTACGTCGGTGATGCCGCGCAGCATCTTCAGCGCCTCCGACCCGTCCAGGTCGGGCAGTCCGAGGTCCAGGATGACCACGTCGAAGCGGTGGTGGGCGACTTCGCGCAGCGCTTCCAGGGCCGTGCCGACGCTCCGCACGGTGTGCGAGGCCTCGGTGAGGTGCCGGATGAGGGCGGAACGTACGAACTGGTCGTCCTCGACCACGAGCACACTTGCCATGGCCCGCACCGTAGTCCATTCGGGCGACCCCGGGAGGGGTCGGGCCACCTCTGTGACGGGTGGTGCAGTATGTCCCCTGATGCGACGAGGACTTGTACATGCCATGGCTTGGACGCTGGCGACCGGGGCGGCGGTGACGCTGTCGTGGTGGGGCGTGCACACCGTCATGTCCGGTACGGCCTACGACCGGCCCCTCGCGGTGCCGCTGACCACGCAGCCCCTGTCGTCCTCGACGCACCGGTCGGAGCCCTCGGCTCCGGTCCCGTCCTCGCCCTCGCCCTCGCCCTCGCCCTCGTCCGAGGAGCCCGCCCCGGCGCCGTCGTTGTCGCCTTCGCAGTCCCCCGCGCCCTCCGCCGCCCAGCCCTCGTCGAAGCCGCCGGCCGACCCGGGCGCGGACCGCCGCGGTACGGGGGGCGACTCGGGCGACGTGAAGTCGTACTCCGTCTCGGGGGGCCGGGTCGTCTTCGACCTCGGCACCTCCTCGGCCGAGCTGGTCTCGGCCACCCCGGCGGCCGGCTGGCGGATGCAGGTCTGGAAGCAGGACGTCTGGATCCGGGTCACCTTCACCCGCGACGGCCGCGAGGTGTCGGTCTTCTGCACCTGGCACGACCACCCGCCGGCCGTGGAGGTCTGGAACGGCTGAGGCCCGGACGGGCTAGCGGAAGACCGACGGCGGGGGCTCCGGCGAAGGCTGGGCGGAGGCGTCCGAGACCGGGGCGGCGCCCCCGGCGAAGTCGGTGAGGGCCCGGCCGTGCTCCACCCGGCCGGGGTGGGGGTCGCTCGCCACGCGGCGGGTGAACTCCGCGAGGGGCAGCTCCCGGTCGGCGGCCACCAGGACGGCGTTGCCGAACCGTTTCCCCCGCCAGACCACCGGGTCGGCGGCGAGCGCCAGGTGCTCGAAGCGGGTCGCGGCCGTCGCGATCTGGCCCCGGAGGTGGGCGAGCGGCGGACCGTCGGCGAGGTTGGCCACGTACCAGCCTGCGGGCGCCAGGGCCCGGCGCACGTCGTCCAGGAACTCGGTGCTGGTCAGGTGTGCCGGGGTGCGGGCGCCGCTGAACACGTCCGCGATCACCAGGTCGGCCCAGCCGTCGGGGATCTTGGCGAGGCCGGCCCGCGCGTCGACCGCCCGGACGCGGACCCGCGCCTGCGGGTCCAGCGGCAGGTGTTCCCGTACGAAGGAAACGAGCCCGGCGTCGATCTCCACGATCTGCTGCGTCGAGCGGGGGCGGCCGGCGGCGGTGTAGCGGGCGAGGGTGAAGGCGCCGCCGCCCAGGTGCACCACGTTCAGGGGCTGACGGGCGGGCGCGACGAGGTCGATCAGGTGGCCGATCCGCCGCTGGTACGCGAAGTCCAGGTGGCCGGGGTCGTCCAGGTCCACGTGGGACTGCGGGGCCCCGTCGATCAGCAGGGTCCAGGCGCCCGCGCGCTCCCGGTCGGGCGCCAGCTCGGCCCGGCCGCCGTCCACCTGCCCCACGACCGCCTCGGGGGTGCCGCGTCCGACGCGCTGCTGCTTGCCTCTGCCCTTGCCTGCCACCCTCCCATTGTGACTGGTCAGGGGTGACTGGTCAGCGGGGCCGCAGGTGAGCGGCGGCGGTCAGCAGCAGTTGTCCGCGGCCTCGATCAGCCGGGCCGCCTCGCCGAGCGCCGCGCGCAGCACCTCCGGGTCGGTGACCGGCCCGACGGCCTCCGGGGGGAGCAGCCAGCCGGTGGCCCCGGCGGTGGGCGAGCAGCTGTCGCCGAAGCGCATCCCGCGCCCGTTGGTCTGCGTACACGCGCTGCCGGGCAGGTCCCAGGCATCGGCGGTGCCCGGCGGGACGAGGAAGCCGAGGGTGTCGTCCGATCCGTCGTGCAGCACCGGGCCGACCCCGCCGGCCTGGCTGGCGGCGCGGCGGATGATGTCCACGGCCTCCAGACCCTGGCGGGTGGGCACGGTCACCAGGTCCGGCTCGCCGTCGGGCGCGGTGTTCGTTCCGATGCTCTCCATGCCGCCCTCCACCAAGGGAACCCCTCCTCGATCCGCGTACGACCGGGAGTGGGCAGTCGCCTCCCACTCCGCATGGGTTCAACGCACGGGAACGTCAACGGGTGCGGTGGCAAGACGCTGCAAAGGATGGCAGTTCATGGCGGATCGCGGGTGAGATATCCGTTTTGTAGCCAAACAGTGCGTGAACCCACCGTCACTGGCGGTACGTTCATGCGCGCCGGATCTCAGTGACATCGCACCGTCACACAGCATAGGCAGAGTCGGTTCAGAGCAACCGGAGTCACCCCGGTCCGGCAGGTCACAGTCACCGGCAGTGCGTTCCTTGCCAGAGATGTACCAGAGAGGCCACGTCCATGGCGGCGTCCCCCCACTCACCCAACACCTCCTTCCGGCGTTTGCGCGGACAGCACTCTCCGGCTGAGTTCGCGGCCATGGTCCGCCGGGCGGCCAAGGAAATCGGCGAAACGGTTTCCTGCGACGCCCGCTACATCGGCCGGGTCGAGTCCGGCGAGATCCGCTGCCCCAACTACGCCTACGAGCGGGTCTTCCTGCACATGTTCCCCGGCCGCGCCCTGGCCGACCTCGGCTTCCCACCGCGCGAGAGCGTCCGCGGGCGCTCGGCGCAGCGCGAGGCCCTCGCCTGCGGTGCACGCCTCAAGGAGAGCAAGGAGAGCGACGTGCTGCGTCGCGCGTTCATGGCGGGCGGCTCCGCGACCGTGGCGGCCGCGACGCTCGGCCTCACCCTCGGCGACGCCCGCCGCACCCCCTCCCGCGCCGGCGAGGCCGAGGCCACCGCGGTCGAGGACGCCGTACGCCAGATCCGGCTGCTGGACGACCGGCACGGGGCCGACGCCCTGTACCGGCGGGCCGCGGAACCCCTGCGCACCGCCTACGCGTTGCTCGACGCGGGGGCCACCCGGCAGTCCACCGAGGACCGGTTGCACGCGGGCGCGGGCGAACTGGCCATCTCGGTGGGCTGGCTCGCGCACGACTCCGGCCGCTTCGAGGACGCGCGCTCGCACTACGCGGAGGCCCTGGCCACGGCCCGGGTCTCCGGGGACGCCGCGCTGGAGGCGCACGCGTTCAGCAACATGGCCTTCCTGGCCCGGGACTGCGACCGGCCGCGCGAGTCGGTACGGGCGGCCCAGGCGGGCCGCCGCGCCGCGCGCTCGCTGGGTTCCCCCCGGCTGCTGGCCCTGCTGGCCCTGCGCGAGGCGGGCGGCTGGGCGGGGCTCGCCGACCGCAAGGCCTGCGAGGAGGCACTGGCCCGGGCGCACACCGAGTTCTCCCGGGGCGAGGCCGGCGCGGACCCGGAGTGGATGTCCTTCTTCGGGGAGGCCGAGCTGGAGTCCCTGGAGTCACGGTGCTGGGCATCGCTCGGGGAGCACGCCCGCGCGGCCCGGCACGCCCGCCGGGCCGCGGACCTCCAGGACCCGCACTTCGCCCGGAACGTGGCCCTCTACACCGCCGAGCTCGCCGACAACCTGGCGCACGCGGGCGCCCCCGACGAGGCGGCCTGGGCGGGCGGCCGGGTGCTGGACCTGCTCGCCGAGGTCCAGTCCACGCGGATCCGGTCCATGCTGGCGTCGACGGCCCGCACCCTGGTGCCCCACCAGCGCTCCCCGCGCGTGGGCGCGTTCCTCACCCGCCACGCGTCCGTCTGACGGACGGCTCGCGGGGGCTCGCGGGGGCCGCCGGCCAGTGCTGTGATCCGGTCACAGCGCTGAGCGGTCTCGCGGAAGAACGCACCCCGCTTCCCCGGGACCGCTTAGCCGTCCAGGTGTCCCGTGTCGTTCCAGCGCTCCAGCGCCGGGGCCCCGTACGCCCAGCCCAGGACCGACAGGGAGGTCGGGTCCAGGCGGATGCGGGCGCCGAAGGAGGCGTCGAAGCCGAGCCAGCGCGCGGCCAGGGTGCGCAGGATGTGGCCGTGGGCGAAGACCAGGACGTCGCGCTCCGCCGAGCGGGCCCAGGTGACCACCTCGTCGGCGCGGGCCGAGACGTCGGCGACGGACTCGCCGCCCGGGACCCCGTCGCGCCAGATCAGCCAGCCGGGCCGGACCGCCTGGATCTCGGCCGGGGTCATGCCCTCGTAATCGCCGTAGTCCCACTCCATCAGGGTGTCCCAGGACTCGGCCTGCAGCCCGAAGCCGGCCAGGTCGCAGCTCTCGCTCGCGCGCACGAGCGGGCTGGTGCGGACCGCCAGGCCGCGCAGGCTCTGCCACGGATCGCGGGCCAGGCGCTCGCCGAGCAGTTTCGCGCCCCGCTTGCCCTCCTCCAGCAGGGGCACGTCCGTGCGTCCGGTGTGCTTGCCGAGCTGGGACCACGCCGTCTGGCCGTGGCGGGCCAGGAGGATGCGGGGGGCCATGTGAGTTTCTCCCGGTCCATAGGGTTTGCATGAGTGTGCGCAGGCTGCACGACTTTGATCGCCTTTGCAGCGATTGCGTCGTCCATCCATCATCCATCACATGAACGCCGGGCAACCTCCCCCGCCTTACGCACGTCTTACGCCGTATGACTAATCGGCGTCAGCCCCCGCGATGGTGGGCCGAACTGCTGCTCCTGGGGCTCGTCTACGGCGCGTACTCGGGCGGCAGACTCCTCGCCCGGGGCGACGCGGGGCTCGCGGTCGAGCACGGACTGGCGATCCTGCGCGCCGAGGAACTCCTGCGGATCGACTTCGAACGACCGCTCAACCGGCTCTTCACCCACCACGGCTCGCTGGGCATACCCGCCGACTTCATCTACGCCTCGCTGCACTACCTGGTCACCCCGGCCGTGCTCGTGTGGCTCTACCGCCGCCACCCCCGGCACTACCGCCCGGCCCGCACCTGGCTGATGCTCTCCACCCTCCTCGGGCTCGTCGGCTTCACACTGCTGCCCACCTGCCCGCCCCGGCTGCTCGACACCTCGTACGGGTTCGTAGACACGATGGCCCGGTTCAGCGACTACGGCTGGTGGGGCGCCGAGGCCAGCGCCCCGCGCGGGCTCGGCTCCTTCACCAACCAGTTCGCCGCCATGCCGAGCCTGCACGTCGGCTGGGCCCTGTGGTGCGGGGTCATGCTCTGGCGGTACGGCCGCCACCCGCTGGCACGGGCGCTCGGCGTCGTCTACCCCACCACCACCGCCCTCGTCGTCATGGGCACGGCCAACCACTACTTCCTCGACGCGGCCGCCGGGGTCGCCGTGATGGGCGTCGGCCACCTCGCGGCCCGGGCGCTGACAGCGCGAGCGGGCGGTTTCCGCGGTAAGTCCACGATTGTCAGTGGCGGATGGGACACTTCCGCGGGTGAGCTCCTACCCGCCCAGCGGCCCGCAGCACAGAACGCCGCAGACGACGACGCTTCGGCAGCGGCTCGCTGAGCTGCGCGGCCCCGCCGTGCCCCCGCGGCCGCTCGACGCCCGTGCGCTGGCGGCGCTCGCCGCCAACCCCGGCTGCGGCAGACGCGCCCTGCTCGACGGAGCGGGCGTGGACAAGACCGCCCTGGCCGCGGCCCTCGGCTCGCCCGCCGCCTTCGGGCAGTCCCAGTTCGCCATCGTGCGCGGGAACTCCTTCGAGGCCAAGGTCAAGGGCGACGGCGGAGCCGCGCTGCTGCGCCTGGTGTACGAGCACCTCGGCGCCGGAGCCGAGCCGCCCGGGCCGGACGCCCGCGTCCCCGACCTGACCGCCGCCGGGCCCGAGGGCCGGGCCGCCCGCACCGCGCTCGCGCTGCGCGAGGCCACCGCGGCCGGCGGCTGGACCCTGCTCGACCACCCGATGCTGGCGCTGGAGGTGGCGGGCACGCCCGCGTACCTGGAGCCGGACGCCGTCGTCGTGCACCCCGGTGGCCGCTGGACCGTCGTGGAGATCAAGTCGTTCCCGATGATCGACGGGGCCGCCGACGCCGCGAAGGTGGGCGCCGCCGCGCGCCAGGCCGCCGTGTACGTCCTGGCCCTGGAGACGACCGCCGGGAAGCTGACCGGCGCCGAGGTCGGGCACACGGCGCTGCTGGTGTGCCCCAAGGACTTCTCCAACGTGCCGACCGCGGCGCCCGTGGACATCCGCCGGGAGCGCTCGGTGACCCGCCGCCAGCTGGAGCGCCTCGCCCTGGTCGAGGAACTGGCCGCGGACCTGCCCGAGGGGCTCAGCTTCGATCCGGCGCGGCCCGCCGAGGAGCTGACCGAGGCCGTGTCGGCCGTCGCCGCCGCGTACGCCCCCGAGTGCCTGGCCGCCTGCGAGCTGGCCTTCCACTGCCGGGAGCGGTCCCGCGCCGCCGGGGAGCCGGCCGCGCTGGGCCGGTCCGTCCGGGGCGAGCTGGGCGGGCTGACCACCGTCGAGGCGGCCCTCGCGGCGGCTGCGGGCTGCGGCTCCGCCGAGGATCCGACCGCCGTCGCGCTGCACCGGGCGGCCCGGCTGCGCGCCGAGGCCCTGGACACGGCCGCCGCCGCCCGTCCCCCGCACCACGCCCCGGAGACCCCCGAATGTCCCTGCTGAGCACCCTGGCCCGGCTGGAGGCGGTCCGCGCGGGCCGCGCCCAGCCGCTCGCGACCGTACGCCACCGCCACCTGAGCGAGCGCCCGATGGTCCTCGTACCGCTGACCACGGCCGGCGAGGCGGGGGCGCCGCTCGGGGCGATGCTGGGCACCGACCGGGACGATCCGCGGATCCTCGTGATACCGCAGCCGCGCGACCGGGACCTGCGCTGGGAGTTCCTGGCCGATCTGGCCGCGCAGGTGGTGCCGTACCTGGACTCGTACGCGGACGTCGTGGAGCCGGCCGAGCGGACCGAGACCGACCCGGAGAGCGGCAAGAAGGTCAAGGTCGAGGCCGAGCTGTGCGTGGACGCGCCGCAGATCATCGTGCCGAGCCGGGCGGGCATCGAGTACGTACGCCTGCTGGGCCGGTCGATGCGGTTTCGGCGGACGGCCGAGGAGGATCCGGAAAATCCGTATCCGGCGCCCACTCAGGTCCCGCTGCTGGGACGCTGGTTCACCCACCTCGCCGAGCGTTCGCGCGTGCCCGGATCCTCCATGCTGGTGTCCGCCACGGAGCTGCTCGGGCGGCACTGGGCGAGCGGCCAGAGCAATCTGGAGGACCAGCACCTCGGCGCGCTGCTGGGCTGGATCGCCCCGCCCGAAGGCGCCCGTGGCGCCGAATGGGCGCTGCGGGTGGAGCTCGCACGGGACGGGAAGGGCCAGTTGCTCCACCCGCCGGCCGGTCCGGCCACCGACCCGGCCTTCGACAACAAGCTGCTGGCCCCGGCCATCGCGCGCTTCGACGCGGCGCGGACGGCGGACGGGCCCCGCGACGGCGGGGCCGCGCGCCTGGCCGAGCGGGCCGTCCGGAGCCTGGTCGCGGACCAGATGCGGGACACCTGGCGGCAGACGTGGGAGGCCGTCGACCTGCTGCGCACCCTTCCACCGGGCGAGCGGACCGAGGAGCGGTGGACCCGCGACCGCTGGTCCTTCACCGGCCACCGGGACCGCGTCCGCGCGGGCGAGCCGCCGCAGCCGCGCCGGGACGACGCGGTGACGGCGGCGCAGAAGCTGGCCACGCGGGAGACCGAGCAGGTGCGCCTCGACGCGCAGGAGGCGCTGGACGATCCGCTCGTCATGGCGGGCCGGCGCCTCGCGGGCGAGGCCTTCGCCGGCGAGGTCACCGAGGTGGTGATGGAGTGGACGGAGGCGAAGCGGCCCCGCCCGCGCCCGCTGGTGACGGTGGCCACCGAGGACCGGCCCCCGCTCGCGGACGGGGGCGGGGGCGGCCGCGGCGGGAAGGTGTTCCGCTCGCTGGACGGACGCCAGCAGGCCTTCGAGTTCGTACGCCGCGAGGAGGACGGGCAGTTGGTGCTGCGCGTGCTCGACAAGATGGGCGCGGGCCGCGAGCCGGTGGAGGGCTCGGTGCCGGAGAAGGGCGACCGGGTGTGCTGGACGCTGTTCGAGCACGACGCGCGCGGCGGCCCGAAGCTGCCCGACCCCGAGCACACCCCGTGGACCCACGGGGGGCCGCCCGGGCACGCGATGGCCGTCACCCTGCCCGACGCCGTGACCGACGAGGACGTCCTGTGACCGCCTTCGATCCCGGCGCGGCCGCCGCCCGGGCGACCGCCGCCATCCTGCGCGACACGCTCCACGGCACCGAGCGGGGCGTGGTCGTCGACTCCCCGCCCGGCGCCGGCAAGTCCACGCTCGTGGTCCGCGCCGCGCGGGAACTGGCCGCGGCCGGACGCCGGCTGATGGTGGTGGCGCAGACCAACGCGCAGGTCGACGACCTGGTGCTGCGGCTCGCCGACAAGGACCCGGAGCTGAAGGTCGGCCGGCTGCACAGCAGCGACGGCGACGCCTACGACCCCGCCCTGCGCGAGCTGCCCTCGGTGGTGCTCTCCGCCAAGCCGGGGGATCTGGCCGAGCTGCCGATCACCATCTCCACGGCGGCGAAGTGGGCCTACGTCAAGGACGTGGAGCCCTGGGAGCACGCCATCGTGGACGAGGCGTACCAGATGCGCTCGGACGCGCTGCTGGCCGTGGCCGGGCTGTTCGAGCGTGCGCTGTTCGTGGGCGACCCGGGGCAGCTGGACCCGTTCAGCGTGGTCGGGGCGGAGCAGTGGGCGGGGCTGTCGTACGACCCTTCGGCGTCGGCGGTGTCCACGCTGCTGGCCCACAACCCGCAGCTGCCGCAGCACCGGCTTCCGGTGTCGTGGCGGCTCCCGGCGACGGCCGCGCCGCTGGTCTCCCGCGCCTTCTACCCGTACACGCAGTTCCGCAGCGGTACGGACCTGGGCGACCGGCGGCTGGCCTTCGGGGTCGCGGGCGACGGCTCGGGCCCGGACCGGGTGCTGGACGAGGCCGCCGAGTCGGGCTGGGGGCTGCTGGAGCTGCCGGCCCGGCACACGCCGCGGACCGACCCGGAGGCGGTCCGGGCGGTGGCCCTGGTGGTGCGCCGCGCCCTGGACCGCGGGGCGGTGACCTCCGACGAGCAGTCGCCGGGCCCCCTGCCGCTGACGGCCGACCGGATCGCCGTCGGCACCGCCCACCGCGACCAGGCCTCGGCGGTCCGCGCGGCGCTGGCGGAACTGGGCGTCACCGGGGTCACGGTGGACACCGCGAACCGACTCCAGGGCCGCGAGTACGACCTCACGGTGGTGCTGCACCCTCTGTCGGGCCGCCCCGACGCGACGGCCTTCCACCTGGAGACGGGCCGGCTGTGCGTCCTGGCCTCACGGCACCGGCACGCCTGCGTGGTGGTGGCCCGGGCGGGCATCGCTGAGCTGTTGGACGACCATCCGTCGACGGAACCGGTCCAGCTGGGCGTGACGGTGAAGTTCCCGGACGGCTGGGAGGCGATGATGTCCACGTGGGACTTCTGGTCCAACCACCGCGTCTCGTGGCGGCCATGAGCCGCAGCCGCCCCGCCCGCGTGGTGGCGACCCGGGGCGCTCCCTGATCGCCGGACGGAGTCCGGCACGCCGCCGCGGGCGGCCAAGCCCCTGACGGCTCAGCCCGGGCTCGTCGCGCCGTGCAGCAGTTCCAGCCGCTGCTGGGCCAGTTGCAGGTGCCGGGGTTCGAGGGAGGGCAGCGTCCGCAGGAGCCGGATGAGTTCGGGGCCGGCCTCGATGGCCGCCGAGGGTTCTTTGAGCTGGGTCCAGCAGTAGAGGGCGCCGGTGGCCGCCGCGCGTACGTCGGGTGCGTCCGGCGACTGCCGGTCCAGCCGGATCCGGCTGACCCGGGTCCACAGCAGGGTCGCGAGCCGGAAGTCGCCCGCCATCCGGGCGAGGTCGGCGCGGATCTCCAGCCAGTCGACCGCTTCGGGGGAGGCGTAGCCGTGGGTCTGCAGTACGTACTGCTCCCACGCTTCGGCGAGGTCGGCCGCCTCGTCGTGCCGGCCTGAGCTGGCCAGGTCGTGGATGTGGGGCCGCGGGTCGCGGGGGGCGGCCTCTGCCGCCTCGAGGGGAGCCGCCGGGACCGGGTGGTCCCCGCGTACGGGTTCCCGGCGCTGGAGCGGCAGGGTCTGCCCGTGGCCGCCCTGGGCGGCGTGCCCCGCCACCGCCCCCGGCGCCGACGCGAACGCGGCCCCGAGCTCGCGGGCGGTGGGCAGGACGAGGGCGCCAGGCGGCAGTGCGGCCGCTCCCGCCGCGAGGGCGTGCAGCTGCAGGTTGGGCGGACGGCCCGGGCTGCTGCGGAGCTGGTCGATCCAGTGCCGCGTGTAGCTGCTCACGGCGTTGCCGTTGCCCGCGAATCCCGGCGGGGAGACCACGCCGTACACCTCGGCGGACGGGGACGCCGGCAGGCTCCCGTACTCCTGGAGCAGCGGCCACGCGGCCTTGTCCGCGGCCAGGTCGAGCAGTACGGTCGTCAGCCCGGCCGGGCGGCCGCGAAGCTCCGTACCCAGCCACTCCCACGGCAGCGCCGTGTAGCGCACCGAGCCGGCCGTCGTGCCCGCCAGTGCCAGGTGCAGGCTGTTGCCGCGGCGGTCGACGACGAGCCGGCCCGACAGGTAGACCAGCAGCGGACCCGGTGCGGCAGCGGCCGTGCGCAGCCGCATCAGCACCAGGTTCGGGTCCCGGGCCCCGTCGAGATACGTCGTGTCGCAGGGGACTTCGCTGTTCAGCAGCGCCGGGACCGGCACCACTCCGATCGCGGCCAGGTTGGCGCTCGGCGCCACCTGGACGCTGCGGCGACGTACAGCGGCGTCCCCCGCTATGAGAAGCACGTGCCCGCGCTGCTGTTCCAGCCCGATGTTCTGCATGAGCAGACGGTACTCACATCCCCGGGGGTGCGGGGCGCCCGCGCTGTCCCCGCGCGCTCTTGCGCGGCGTTGGACAATGGACGGTGGCCCGCATGGCCCGCATGGCCCGCATCGATTTCCAGACGCACGCAGACGCGCACCGCAGCAGGAGGACACGCATGGCAGAGCCCGAGCGGACCGAGCGGAGGCTGCGGCCCGCGCCGCTGCTCTTCGAGCCCTCGGAGGCCGTCACGGATCCGGAGCACTTCTTCGACCTGGAGTCGATCGAGGACCCGCGCGAGCTGCTGGCCCGCGCGACCGAGCTGACGGTCGCCTTCCGGGCGGCCCAGGACCGGGCGGTGGAGTTCCAGGCCCTGGCCGCGGCCCAGCTGGCCGACCCGAGCCGGTTCGACCGGCTGGACCCGGCCGCCATCGCGGAGCAGGCGCAGTGGACCGAGGACTACGCACGCAAGATGATCGAGTTCGGCGAGTCGCTCCAGCGGGGCGGCGACGCGGACGACTCCTGACCGCGGGCGCACGTCACACCTGGCATATGCGGGGCGCAACATACCCCAACCCGCCCCCTCCTGTACCGGTTTCCGGTAACTCCCGGAAACCGGACCGCTACGGCGGGTACATCTGGCATATGACGACCCTGACCGGCTGCCCCGCCCTCGACGTACGCACCGCCGCGCCCGCCGCCGCCCACGTCACCCCGCCGGGCGCCGCCTGGCTCGCCTCCGCCTCGGCCGACCCGGCCGGCACCCTCGCCGTCTGGCAGGGCCGCCCCACCGCGCCCGCCGTGCTGCCCTGCGGAACCGCCTTCGACGTCGTCAACGTCCCGGTCGTCCTCGGGCGCCGCATGCTCGACCTGCTCTGGAGCGAGGGCCCCGGCTCCGGGCCGGCCGCCGTGCACCGCGGCCGGATGCTGCTCTTCTCCGCCCCCGGCACCGCCCACCGCCTGCCGGCCCTGCTGGCCTGGGAGGAGTGGGGCACTCCGGTCCCCGCGCCGCTGTGCCACGGTCACGGCGACGCCATCACGGTGCCCCCGCTCGCCGCCACGCCGGGGCCGTCGCGGTGGCTCGTGGTCCCCGACGCACGGCGGCCCTGGCTGCCCGGGCCCGAGGCGCTCCTCTGGTCGCTGGTGCGCGCCGCCCGAGCCGCCCGAGCTGCGGATATCGATTTTTCGGATCGCGGATCCGCCTGCTAATGTCTACGACGTCAGCAGGCGCCGCTAGCTCAGTTGGTTAGAGCAGCTGACTCTTAATCAGCGGGTCCGGGGTTCGAGTCCCTGGCGGCGCACAGACAGGGAAAGGCCCCCACGCGAGTGGGGGCCTTTCTTCGTTCACGTCGTGATCTTCACCGTGTACGCGCCCGACTGGGTCCGGTCCGCCACCTCGATCGTGATCCGCTCGCCCGGCACCGTGAACCGCTCCCCGACCTCCAGCGGCGCGTCCGCCAGCGGCGGGTACACCGACCGCTCCCAGCAGGCCTCCGTGTCCGGATGCGCGTCCATCACCTCGATCGGCCCGCCGCCCGACGCGGCCTCGTTGCGGACCCGGTAGACGAGGACGCCCTCGGTGCAGGTGTCCCCGTCGTTGCCGGTGGATCCCCGCGCCTCGATGGCGATGGCGCTGCCGGGGCTCGTACGGACCACCACCAGCCGGGTCCCGCCCGTGCCGCCCTGCCGCGGGGCCTGGGCCAGCGGCTGGAGGGTGTGCAGCGAGGAGCCGGAGCGCACGCAGTCCACCTGGGCGTCGTCCAGCCAGCCCAGCTTCCACTTGTGCCAGGCGAAGAGGTCCGGGGCCATCCCGAACTGGCTGCCCATGACGTCCCAGTCGCCGACGTACGTGTCCCAGTCGCCCTTGCCGTCGGTCGGCCGGTGGTAGAGGTCGGGCAGGTCGAAGACGTGCCCGGTCTCGTGCGCCAGCACGTTCCGGTCCGGCGGGTGCTTCTCGAACACCGTGACGATCCGGCGCAGCTGCGCGCCGTCCGCGACGATCGGCCGGTCGAAGTTGACGACCTTGGTGGCGTCGGAGTCCACGCCGGGCGCGTCCGGATCGGCGACGAAGTACACGACGTCGTACCGGTTGAAGTCCACCTCCGGGTCGGAGGCGGCCACCGCGTCCCGCAGGTAGGCCGCCCGGTTCTCGGGGGCCCAGTCGCGCTGTATCCCGTACGCGGTGGACGACTTGGGCATCCGGACCCAGTGTTTCTGCGGGTGCGGGACCAGACGGAAGCGCCCGTACGAGGCCCGCTCGAAGAAGTCGCTCGTCGCCGGGAAGTAGTCGCCGGTCAGCTGCTCCGTGGTGAGGGTGGTCCGGTGGTCGGGGAAGGAGAGGAAGACCATGACCGCGTTGAGCGTGCGCTCGGGCTTGGGGTAGGCGGCGTTCCAGGAGTCCAGACCCAGGGAGTGGTGCGCCGTCGTACGGGTCAGCGCGCAGGGTCCGGCCCCGGTGGCGGCCACCGCGGGCCCCGCGACGAGCGACATGGCGGCCAGCGCCGTCAGGGAAGTGAGCGCTGCCGCCGCGCTTCGCAAGCGGGAGCGTTCCACTCCCCCGGGTGTCTGCTGTCGCGCCACATCGACCTCCGGTGGTGGATTCGTACCTCTTCATCCACCTTGGGGTGATTGTCTTACTAACGCCCTGTTCCGCTGCCCCACACGAGTGAGCACTACGGCAAGTCGGTGACGCCTCACCTCGGGCACATGCCTACGGAACGTGATGGCCGATCACGGGAGATCAGCCACCGCCATCGGCGCTCAGGGCCGCGCAGAAACGATCACTCGCGGACAGGTCGGCGTTCCGTCAGCCTGGCGTCAGCCCGGGGAAGTGCCGTGCCCCACACGGCGACGCCGCTGGATAGGCCGTCCGGCTGCCTCTATGATCGGCACACTTTCCTGCACGGACACTCACAAGCACTGCGGGAGCCACGGTGAGCGGAACCCCAGAAGGAACCGGTTCGGCGGCCGACAGCATCCGACCGGCCATTACGGAGCGTCACACCGCAGTGTCGGCAACGGCAACTCCGGTCCGCTCCGAGTCCGAACTGCGCGATTACCGGGCCGCCTTCAACGCGGCCCACCTGGCCATGGCCGTCGTCGACCGGGACGGCCACGTCGTCGCCGCCAACCAGGCCCTGGCCGGCCTGCTCGGCACCGAGCCGCACGCGCTCGTCGACCGGTCCGCCGCCGACCTGGTGGACCTGGCCGCGGAGGCGCGCACCTGGCAGGCGTACCGCGAGGTCCTGCGCGGCCGCCAGGCCAGACTGCGCTGCACCCGCCGGCTCAAGCACCCCGACGGGCACTCGCTGTGGACCGAGGTGACGGTGGGCCCCGTTCCCGGGACCCGCGACGTCCTGATGTCCGTCGCCGACATCAGCGACCGGCGCGACCTCCAGGCCCGGCTGCGGCACCTCCAGATGCACGACCCCGTCACCCGGCTGCCCAACCGGGCGCTGTTCTTCGAGCGGCTCTCCGCCGCCCTGGAGGCCTCCTCGTACGAGCACGGCGGCACCGGCCGGATCGGCCTGTGCTACCTGGACCTCGACGGGTTCAAGGCCGTCAACGACACCCTCGGCCACCGCGTCGGGGACCGGCTGCTGACCGCCGTGGCGGCCCGGCTGACCCAGTGCGCGGACCAGTCCGGGTACGGGCGCACGGGCGGGCACCTGGTGGCCCGGCTCGGCGGCGACGAGTTCGCACTGCTGGTCGAGGAGTCCACCGGCACCGAGCAGCTCGCCGAACTGGCGCGCAGCGTACTGGCCGCCGTACAGGAGCCCTTCGACCTGGCGGGGCAGCGGCTGTCGGTCTCGGCCTCGATCGGGGTGGTGGAGCGGGCCGCGGCCGGGAACTCGGCGACCGGGCTGATGCAGGCCGCGGACACGACGCTGTACTGGGCGAAGGCGGACGGCAAGGCCCGCTGGACCCTCTTCGACCCGGAGCGCAACGCGCACCGCATGACGAGACAGGCGCTCTCCTCGACGCTGCGGCCGGCCGTGGAGCGGGGCGAGTTCGAGCTGGAGTACCAGCCGCTGGTGGATCTGGAGAGCGGAGCCGTGCGCGGGGTCGAGGCCCTGGTGCGCTGGAGCCACCCGCAGTTCGGCACGCTGACGCCGAATCGGTTCATCGGAATTGCGGAAGAGGACGGCTCCATCGTCCAGTTGGGCCGCTGGGTGCTGCAGACGGCCTGCCGGCAGGCCCGGCGCTGGCAGATCGAACAGCCCAGCGACTCCCCCGTCTTCGTGTCCGTCAACGTGGCGGTGCGCCAGGTGTGGGACTCCGACCTGGTCGGGGACGTCGCGGAGATCCTGGCCGACACCGGACTGGCGCCGCAGCTCCTGCAGCTGGAGCTGACGGAGTCGGCGGTGATGGGCTCGGCCGGGCGGCCGCTCCAGGCCCTCCAGGCCCTGAGCGACATGGGCGTACGGATCGCCATCGACGATTTCGGCACCGGGTACTCGAACCTCGCCTACCTCAGCCGGCTGCCGGTCTCGGTGCTGAAGCTGGACGGATCCTTCGTCCGGGGCTTCCGCTACGACGAGGGCGCCCACCCGAACCCGGCCGACGAAACCATCGTGGAGGCCCTGGTCCAACTCGCGCACCGGCTGGGCCTGACGGTGACGGCGGAGTGCGTGGAGACCGCCGGCCAGGCGGCCCGGCTGCGCCGCGTGGGCTGCGACACCGGGCAGGGCTGGCTGTACTCGCGCGCGGTGGCCCCGGAGCGGATCGCGGAGATGATCGGCGACCGGCCGGCAACCCTCCCGTAGCGGCGGGCGCTGCCGCGCCGGCGGGGCCCTCGCGCCCCCACGCACACGGCCGCCCCCGCCTCCCTGGCGAGGAGGTGGGGGCGGCCGGCGCTCGGCGCGGGGTGGGGGGAGATCAGCAGGCGCCGAGGTCCTTCCAGACACCCCATTCACCGGTGGTGCCGGGCACCTCGTTCTGCGTCCACCACTGGGCCTTCCACTTGTGGCCGTGGTACGAGACCTCGCTGCCGCCGGTGTAGACGGTGCCCGCGACGTAGGCCGCGGCGGTGCAGCCCGAGGTGGGCGGCGTCGTCGGCGGGGTCGTCGGAGGCGTGGTCGGCGGGGTGGTCGGAGGCGTCGTGGGCGGGGTGGTGGGCGGCTGAGTGGTCCCGCCGAGGGCGTCCGAGATCTGGTTCAGCAGCGTGGTGTTGGCGTCCAGGCCGAGCAGGGAGTACATCATCGCGCCGGCCAGGCCGCGCTGCTTGCCGTAGTCGACACGGGCCTGGATGGACCGCTGGTTCAGGCCGGTGAAGAACTCGCCGTCCTTGAAGAAGTACGAGGCCTTGGCCTGGTCGTCCCAGAAGGTGTTCGCCGGGCTGTCGACGATCCCGCCGAGCTCCTTGTAGAGCGCGATGCCGGCCTGCTGGCTGGTCGGCCGGGCCGCGGAGGCCTGGGAGGCGGGCTGGGCGAGGCCGCCCGTGGCGCCGGCCTGCACGCCCTTCCAGCCGCGGTAGTAGAACTCGTAGCCCAGCGTCAGCTTGTTGGCGGGGAAGCCGCCCGCGATCCCGTAGGCCGCGTTGCCGTCGAGCCAGGAGTCGATGGCGTTCTTGATGCTGTACTTCTCGCTGCCCGGGGCGATCGGGTCGGTCGGGTCGGCCGACGAGGGCAGCAGCGGGGACTGGTGGTAGGTCGGCCCGTCGGCGTCCCAGGCCCCGTGCATGTCGTAGGTCATGATGTTCGCGTAGTCGAGGTACGCGCCGATCTTGTCCGTCTCGATGTTCTTGATCTTGTCCTGGCCGGCCGGGAGCGCGGAGGTCAGCAGGTACTTCTTGCCGCCGTTGGCCGCGCCGTAGGCGTCGAGCTGGGTGCGGAACTCCTTGAGCAGGAGCGTGAAGTTCTGCTTGTCCTCGGGGGCGTAGTGGTTGCCGAGGTGGCCGCCCGCCGAGCCCGGGTACTCCCAGTCGACGTCGATGCCGTCGAAGATGCCGGCCGCGCTGCCCGCGCCGCCGTAGCCGCCCTCGACCGGCAGGTTGCCCTTGATGTACTGGTCGATGCAGGAGGAGACGAGCTTCTTGCGGGAGGCGTCGGTCTTGGCCGCGTCGCTGAAGTACTTCGAGTACGACCAGCCGCCCAGCGAAATGTTGATCTTCAGGTTGGGGTGCTTGGCCTTCAGCTGCTTGAACTGGTTGAAGACACCGACGATCGGCTGGTCCCACTTGTCGGCGACCCCGCTGACGCTGTCCGCGGCGCTGAAGGACTTCTGGTAGTCGGCGTACGAGTCGCCCGCGCCGTCACCGGCGTTGGGGTTGTTGTCGTCGCCCGCCGCCTTGTTCGCCTCGAAACAGGTGAGGTCGGTGGGGTGGATGTTGCCGAACGAGTAGTTGATGACGTCCAGCTTGCCCGCTATGCCGCGGGTGTCGAGGTGCTTGGGATAGAAGGCGTTCCCGTACACGCTCCACTGGTCGTAGTAAGCGATCTTGACGCTGCCGGCCGCGGCGGTGGCCGAGGCGTCGGCGGCCGCCGCGGTACCGAGCCCCGCGAAGGTGGCCAGCGCTCCGGCTGCCAGCGCGGCCGTGGCGGCGGCCGCGATGAGGGGTTTACGGATGTGCATGAACTGCCTCCGGGGGGTGGGAGGGGAGAGCAAAAGGTTCAGGTGGGAGAAGTGATAGCGATCACCCGAGCCTCGCGTCAATGGTTTGGACCAAAGAAGGACTAGACCACTCGCGGCCCAGATCCCCACGTCAGAGACTTGAGGGCACGTCAAAAACCGCTCGCCACCCCGGGTGACGAGCGGTTTAAGGTTGCCTTCAGGCATCCCCCCGCAAGGTTTCGGCAACAAACCAGCCGAACTGCGTTCGCATACGGTCAACCGGCCGCGGGAGCCTGCACCGGCATCCCGTACGCATCTGCGACGAGCCCGTACGAGCGCAGCCGGGCGGCCCCGCTGTGGGCGTTCGCGGTCAGCATCAGCTCGTCGGCGCCGGTCCGCTTCGCCAGGTCGTCGAGTCCGGAGCGGACCTCGTCGGGAGTGCCGTGGACGATGTTGGCGAGCCAGCCGTCGACGAACTCCCGCTCCGCCGGGGCGAAGGGGTACGCGGCCGCCTCCTCGGGCGTCGGGACCAGCCCGGGCCGCCCGGTGCGCAGCCGCAGCATCGACAGCGCGCCCGTCAGCACCTGGGCGCGGGCCTCCCCGGCGGTGTCGGCGGCGAGCGCGGCGACCCCGATCACGGCGTACGGGGCGTCCAGCACGGCCGAGGGGCGGAAGCTCTGCCGGTAGAGGTCGAGTGCGGGCAGGGTGCCGGCGGCCGAGAAGTGGTGGGCGTACGCGAAGGGCAGCCCCAGCTCGCCGGCGAGCCGGGCACTGAACCCGGAGGAGCCCAGCAGCCACAGGGGCGGGCGCCCGGCCGGTCCCTGCACCGGGCCCGGTACGGCGTGCACGCGGGCGTAGGGGTGCCCGTCGGGGAAGTCGTCGTCCAGGAAGCGCGTGAGCTCCGCGAGCTGGCGGGGGAACTCGTCGGCGGACTCGTCCAGGCGCCCGCCGCGCAGCGCGGCCGCCGTGCGCCCGTCGGTACCCGGCGCACGCCCGAGCCCGAGGTCGATCCGCCCCGGGGCGAGGGCCTCCAGGGTGCCGAACTGCTCGGCGATGGCGAGCGGGGCGTGGTTGGGCAGCATGACCCCGCCCGAGCCGAGCCGGATCCGGGAGGTGTGCGCGGCGAGGTGGGCCAGGATCACGGCCGGGGAGGAGCTGGCGACCCCGGGCATGGAGTGGTGCTCGGCCACCCAGTGGCGGTGGTAGCCGCGGGACTCGGCGAGCCGGGCGATCTCCACGCTGGTGCGCAGGGAGGCGTGGGCGGTGCTGCCCGCGCCGACGGTGACGAGGTCGAGGACGGACAGGGGCACCGGGGCCCGCCCGAGGGCCGTGCCCCGGATCCCGTCGCGGTCGCCGTCCGGCCGGTTCCCCGTACGGCTCCCCTGCTCCTGCGCGTCCCCGGTGTCATTCATCGTCGCTCCCGCCTCGCATTGCCGTTCGTACGACATTCGTACGTCTCTGTACGAAGATTTCGAACTCTCGACGGCGACCAGGCATTCCCGGCACGCCGGGACAGCGCGCATGCCTGTGGCATATGCCAGGCGGGTAGATCCAGGCAGGGGGACATGATTGAGCCATCAATCTCCTCAACAGGCGCTCCACGTGGGCCTCTTGATGGCTATCGTGGTAGGGCAAGCGGTAACAACCTGCTAGGGGGAAACCGTGGCGCTGAAGCCCGAGCCGACCGCGCCGTTCCACTCGGTGCAGTACGCCCTGCGCGTACTCGAAACGGTCGCCCGCCATACCGGCGGCGTGACCGACGTACAGATCGCGCGTGAGACCGGCCTGCCCGCGGTCCATCTCGCGCCGATGCTCCTCATGCTGCGCCGAGAGGGGTACGTGCTCCAGGTGTCGGACGGCGCCTACTCCATAGGCGACTCCCTGGTGCTCCTCGGCTCGGGCGTGGACCGGAAGGCGGCCCTGCAGAGCAAGCTCCAGGAGACCCTGGACCGGCTGCGGGACTCGGTCGGCGCGGCCGTCTACATCAGCCGGTACGTGGACGGCGAGGTCCGGATCACGCAGTTCGCGGACAGCCCCCGCACGCCGAAGGTGCACGAGTGGGTCGACTTCCGCTCGGCGGCGCACGCCAGCGCGGTCGGCAAGTGCCTGCTGACCCAGCTCGACCTGAACGGCAGGCGCGACCACCTCTCCCGGCACAAGATCGCCCGGCTCACCTCGAAGACGATCGTGAACGAGCGGATCCTCTTCTCGAAGCTGGACAGTCAGCCGGCCACCGTCCCGATGCTCGACCTCCAGGAGTACGCCGTGGGCACGGTCTGCGCGGCCGTCCCGATCACCGCCGGGGCCTCGGTGGGCTGCCTGGCGCTCTCGCTCCCCGTGGAGCACGCGCACCGGCTGCGGGCCGCCGCGGACGTGCTGAACCGGAAGGCCGCGCCGCTTCTGCTGTCGCTCACGCTGTGAGGCGGCGGCCCCGGCCGACGGACTGACCGCCGGGTGGCCGAAAAGCATCGGAAAACACTTCGGGCGGTTCCCGGTGAACCGGAAACCGCCCGAAGTACAGGTGCGCCGCCAGGGACTCGAACCCCGGACCCGCTGATTAAGAGTCAGCTGCTCTAACCAACTGAGCTAGCGGCGCCTGACAGAGAAAATACTACCTGGTCGTCCGGGGTGCTCAAAGCCATTACCCGCGCTCCAGGAGAGCCAGGCGGTCCTGGGCCCGGTAGGCCGCCAGGAGCCCGGCCAGCGCGGCCTCGTCCAGGGGCCGGTAGCCCCCTTCGCCCGCCGGGCGCCACCAGACCGGGTCGGGGCACAGGAACCCCGTGCTCCGCAAGGCCGCGCGGTGCACCTTGTTCGTCGCGGTCACCGGCATCCGCGGGACCACCCGGACGTAGCGCGGGGACATCTTGGTCCCCAGGTCCGGCTGGGCGGCCAGGAAGGCCGCGAACGCCTCCGGGGAGAAGCCCGCCCCCTCCCGCGGGGCCACGGCCGCCATCACCTGGTCGCCCGCGACCTCGTCCGGGACCGCGTACACGGCGACCGCCGCCGCGTCGGACCAGCGGGCCAGGATGTTCTCGATCACCGCCGCCGCCAGGTTCTCGCTGTCGACCCTCAGGCGGTCGTCCGTACGGCCCGCGAAGTAGAGGAAGCCACGGTCGTCGCGGAAGAAGAGGTCACCGGTCCAGTACCAGCCCTCGCGGGTCCGGGCCGCCTCCGCGTCCGGGTTGCGCCAGTAGCCCTCGAAGAGGCTGCGGCCCTTGTTGACCAGCTCGCCTATCGCCTCGGCGCCGTTCAGCAGGCGCCCCCGCGGGTCGAGGACGGCCGCCGGGCACTCCAGGCCGCTCTCCGGGTCGATCACCGCCAGGTCGTCCCCCGCCCCCGCGCGGCCCAGCGCGCCCGGCGGGGTGTCCGGCGTGCGCTGCACGGAGGCGCCGCCCTCCGTGGCCCCGTACCCCTCGACCAGCCGGACCCCGAAGCGCTCGGCGAAGCGCGCCGCGTCCACCGCGCCCGCCTCGGTGCCGAAGCCCAGGCGCAGCGAGTGCGCGCGGTCCTCCGGGCGGGGCGGGGTGGCCAGCAGGTACTGGATGGAGCGGCCGACGTAGGTGAAGTACGTCGCCCCGTACGCCCGCACGTCGTCCAGGAACGCGGACGCCGAGAAGCGGCGCCGCAGCGCCACCGAGGCCCCGCCGGCCAGGGCGGGCAGCCAGTCGGCGATGACGGCGTTGCCGTGGAAGAGCGGCATGCAGATGTAGTGGACGTCGTCCGGGGTCACCGAGAAGTGCCGCGCGAGGGAGGCCCCGGCGCCGGCGAGCCGGCCCTGGGTGCAGATGGCGGCCTTGGGGGCGCCGGTGGAACCCGAGGTGAAGTAGAGGAGCAGCCGGTCCGCCGGCCCGGGCGGGCGGCCGGCCACCGTCGCCTCGCCGGGCTTGGCGGCCGCGTACGGGGCGAGCAGGGCCGCGTACTCCTCGGTGTCGGTCACCAGGATCCGTACGCCGGGCAGCGCGAGCCCGTCGAGCAGCGGCAGGTGGGCGCGCTCGGTCACCAGGATCCGGCACTCGGTGTGCAGGATGTCGCGGGCCAGCTCCGGGCCGCGCCGGGTGGGGTTGATCCCGGCGACGGCGGCCCCCGCGAGGGCCGCCGCGCCGAGCCAGAACGGGAACTCGGGGGTGTTGTCGAGCAGCACCCCGATGTGCGGCTCCGCCCGCGGCGGCAGCAGGTCGACGAGCAGCGCGGCGCGCGCGGCGGCCTCCTGGGCGGTCCGGTGGTGGCTGAGGACGGTCTCCTCGCATGCCAGTCCTGGCCGGTGGTCGCCCCATTGGCGCGCCATGAGCTCCGCGACGGTTCCGGGTGTCGTCCGCATGCCGCCGGAGCGTAGCTGACGTACCGTCAGAACTGAACGTCGGAGCAGGCGTAGAAGGCGTTCGCCGTGTCGTTGATCGTCCAGACGGCCAGGATCAGGTGCCGGCCGGACTTGCCGCCCGGCATCGCACCCTGGTGGACGGTGGTCATGGCGGGGCGGGCCCCGTTGTAGGCCACGGTGAGGAAGGGCTGGGGGTCGAGGGAGGCGCGGGTGAGGGGCTTGGCGGGGTCCCAGCCGTTCTTGGTGACGTAGTACTTGAAGTCGGTGGTGGAGTGGTTGGCGGTGAACTGCCACCGGAAGGAGTAGCTCTGCCCGCTGGTCACCTTGGTGGTGGGCCAGGCGCCGCCTCGGGGGTTGTCGAGCTCCGCGAACTGCGGGAGGCCGGCCGAACATATCCTGCCGTCTGCGGGGCCGGCGGCCGGGAACCCCTTGGGGCCCTCGACGCTCTGCGGCTCCCACTGGATGGCACCGCAGTCGGCGACCGTCTTGTTGGCGCAGAGCTTCTGGCGGCTGATGGGGGTGTCGGTGTAGCCGTGGCTGCTCGCGGTGGGGGCCGTGAGGAGCGTGAGTGCGGTCACGACGCCGAGGCCGACCGCCGCGGCGCCGGCCTTCCTGGCCTGGCCGGATCTGCCGGTTCTGCCGGATCCGGGCATGCGGATGTTACGCATGATGCTCCTTGAACGTGGGGGGGAGTTCGGGGAGAGCGTGCGCTCGCGCGGGGATTCTTCAGGTCTAGACCAAGTCCCAGATTATTGACGGGAGTTGGCCGTGTCCATACCAACGGAAGAACGGGTGGCCCGGTCCTTTCCGGCTCCACCCGTTCTCCTGGCCCCAGGCCCCCGGCCCGGGCCTCCGTCCCGGCCTACTCCGCGCGTCCCGTGTAGAAGGCGACCGTGAGGTCCTTCACCAGGGCCTTGCGCTCGTAGTCGTCCAGCTCCACGAGCCCGCGCGAGGTGAGGCGGTGGACGGTGTCGTCGACCGCGTCCACCACCGAGGTCAGCACGGTGTCCCGGTGCTTGGCGTCGATCGCCGCGACCCGGCGGCGCCGCATGGCTTCGGCGACCTCGGGGGCGTACTCGATCCGGGTCGGCTGGGCCGAGTACACCTCCACTCCCACGGCCTCGGTCTCGGCCGCCAGCATCCGGGTCAGCGCGTCACCGACGGCCTCGGCGTCGCGCAGGGTCGGGGCGTCCTCGTGGAAGGCGTCGGCCGGGAGCTGGGACAGCACCCGGGCCATGGCCGACTCCACCTGCTCGGCCAGGTACTCGGTGTGGTCGGCCACGGCGAGCGTGGCGCGGGCGGTGTCCTTGACCTGCCAGACCACCTGGACCACGACCTGGAGGGCGAGGCCGCCCGAGTCCACGGCGGGCATCGGGTCGCTGCGCCAGTGCCGCAGCCGTACGTCGACCCTGCGGCGCAGCAGCAGCGGACTGACCCAGGTCAGGCCGGTGCGGCGGACCGTGCCGCGGTAGCGGCCGAAGAGGGTGAGCACCCAGGCGTGCCCGGTCCGGGCGCGGCCCAGCCCGCCGAGGGCGAGGAGCGCGACGATGCCGAGGAAGGCGAGCGGCGGCCAGTGCGCCGCCCGGAGCCCCTGGTAGGCGCGGGGGGTCGCGCCGAAGGCGGCCACGATTTCGGCCGGGACGGCCCCGGCACGCCAGAGCACCGCCGCGCAGCCGGTCAGGGCGATCGCGCCGACGGCGACGCCGATCCAGCCGGGAACGACCGGGCCGTGGTGCTCGCGGAGCCGGTCGTCCCCGCGGGGCACCCGGCGTCCGGGAGCGGGCCGCGGGACGACGGGCGGCCTGACCGGGACGGGCGGGACGGCCCGGGCGGGGGCCGCGGCCGCGCGGAAGGGCAGGTGCACGGGCACCTCGGTCACCGCCGTGCCGCGGACCGGGCCGACCGCCGGCAGGTCCTGCGCGTCGCCCTCCTCCTCCATCACCCGCGCCACGGCCCGCGCGACGATGTCCGCCACCGCGGGCCCCGGCACACCGGCCGGCTCGGGCGTCCGGTCCAGCTGCACCGCCGGGGCCGTCGTCGGCGGGGGCGTGTGAGCGGGCTCGTCCGCCGGGGCGGGCTCCGCCGCGACCGGCTCGGGCGCCGGAGCGGGCCGGTCCCGTACGTAGGAGACGACCGGATCCGCGACCGGATCCGCGACCGGGTCCACGACCGGATCCGTGACCGGGTCCACGACCGGATCCGGCGCCACGGCCACTGCCTCCGGCTCCGGCGACGGCTCCCGGTGCGGCCACGGTTGCGGGCCCTCCGCCGCCGCCGTCGGCTCGGGCTCGGGCTTGGGCTTGGGCTTGGGCGCCGGCGCCTCGGGGACGTACAGCGCGGCCTCGTCCCCGGCGCGGTGGTGCTGCTCCGTGCCGGCGCGGACCACCGCGGGCCAGGGGTGCCGCTGCCCGTACGCGGGCTCGGCGGTGAGGACGGATTCGGGGGCGCGCAGGCGCTGGGTGGCCACGTCGGCGTGGGCCGCCTCGTCGTGGGGGTGCGGGATGGGGTGCGGGATGGGGTGCGGAATGTCCGCGCCCGGGGCCTGCGGCGCGTGAACCGGCTCGGCCTCGCTCTCCACCCGCGCCGCCGGTACGTCACAGGCCGGCTGCTCCGGGGTCCGGGCCGCGGCGGGTTCCGGCTCGGCCGGGAAGGCGGCGGGTTCCGGCAGGGCCGGGGGCACCTGGAGGATGCCCGTGGTCGATGTGGTGCGCGTGGGGTACATCGTTGCCTCCGTCATGCGAACAGCCGGCGCCAGGTTTCCGGGCCCGGGATGCCGTCGGCCGAAGCGCCGCGCCAGCCCTGGGCGCGCTGGAAGGCCTCGACGTTGCGGCGGTCGGTCTCGCCCCAGCGAGGACCCGGGCCGGATGTGTAGTTCTTGCCGAAGCCCTTCTTCACCAGCTGGCGGCCAAGGGCGGTGATGGACGGGTGGGACGACCCGGGCCGGAAGACCGACCGGCCCGGATGGGCGGGGACGCCCGACGGGCCCGGCGCGGCGGCCGCACTGCCCGGCGTCGGCAGGATGTCCTTGCCCTGGTGCAGGGCCAGCAGCCGCCAGGTGTGCTCGCCCGGAATGCCGTCGGCCTCCGAGCCCGTCCAGCCCTGGGCGCGCTGGAAGGCCTGGGTGGCCAGCCGGTCGGAGTCCGTCCACAGCTTGGACGCGCCCTTGGGGTAGAAACGGGCACCGCCGCGCTCGATCAGCATCCCGCCGAGCTGGGCGACGTACTCGTTGTCGGCCCCGGGGCCGAACTTCGACGCGCCCGGGTAGGTCGCCGGGACCACCGGCTTGGCTCCCGGCGCGGGCGCCTCGGCGACCGGCGGCACGGCGACCGGCGGCACGGCGACCGGCGGCTCGGGGACGATCCCGCCCGTGACCCCGTTGAACCGGTAGGGGATGTACTTCACCGAGTTGTTCCAGTAGCCGTACGGCGTGGCCTGCTTCCGCGTGATCGGCCGGGTCTGCTCGTAAGCGACGTAGTGGGTGCGCGTCTCGTCCACCCAGCCGCCGAAGAGCACGACGTGCGAGCCCTTGTTGGGGTCCGCCGGGTTGTGGAAGAGCAGCATGTCCCCCGGCAGCAGCTCATCCTTGGTGATCTTCGTGGCGAAGGTGTCGAGGCTGCCGGTCCACTCGTTGGAACCGAGGTTCCAGGCCATCGAGACGTAGCCCGAGCAGTCCTGCCGGTAGCCGTCCGCCCAGTACTCGGTCATGCTGTACGGGACCTCCGCGTCCAGCCACAGCTTCGCCCGCTTGATGATCGTCGTGCGGTCGATCCGCTTCACGGCGGGCGGCGCGCCGGGGCGCCCGGGCGTGCCGACCGGCCCCGGCCTCGCCGGCCGGCCGTGCAGCGGGGACTTCGCCCCCTGCGGCGAACCGGGGTCGTCCAGCGAGACGGCCTCGGGGCCCGGAGCCGTCACCGCCACCGCGGCCCCGCCGCCACCGCCCAGGACCACTCCCGCTGCGGTGGCCAGGACGAGCGCCCGGCGGGCCCCGCGGACGGCGGGGTGACCTCCGTCGCGCAGCGGTATGGCCCGGCCGCGGGCGAGGGTGCGGCGGCGCTGCGCGCAGCCCCGGCACGCGCAGTCGCCGGCGGGCTCGTACTCCTCGAAAACTGGCATCGGCATCCGCATCGCCGCCGGGGTCGGCGTCGGCGGCGTCGTCGTCTGTGCACACACGTGCGTCGGGGGCTGCATCGTCATGCGGTTCCGTCCACTCCCCTGCTCGTCCGCTGGTCGGCCGGGCGCCACATCTGGCGGGGCGTCAGATGTGGCAGGACCCAGACATATCGTGCACGATAAACACCCCAAACATGGGTTAATCGGACAACGCGGGCGCGGCTGGTCACGAGCACGTCCGGAAGTGCTGTAAAGTTTTCTTTGTCAGCAAGCGCCGCTAGCTCAGTTGGTTAGAGCAGCTGACTCTTAATCAGCGGGTCCGGGGTTCGAGTCCCTGGCGGCGCACAGACGGAGGAAGCCCCTCGCAGCGAGAGCTGCGAGGGGCTTCTTCGTCGTGCCGTACGGCCCTACGGTGGCGGGCGGGCCTCACGCCGCCGTGCCGGGCCGGACCGTGACGCCCGTCAGATAGGCCGACACGACCACGTTCGCCGTGTACTGCTTGATCGTCTTGTCGTAGGTGCCGCCGCAGGTCACCAGCCGCAGCTCGGCCCGGCCCTTGACCCGCTGGCCGTACGCCTTGTCCGGGTCGAAGCCCGCGCGCTCGTGGACCCGTACGTCCTCGATCGTGAACTCCGCGACCGAGCCGTCCGCCCGCACCACGCGCACCTTGTCGCCCGACCGCGCCGAGCTCAGGCCGTAGAACACCGCCGGCTTGGACTTCGTGTCCACGTGGCCGACCATCAGCGCCGTCCCGGCCGCGCCCGGCTGGGGGCCGCCGCGCCACCAGCCCACCGATCCCGGCTGCTCGTACGGCGGCGGGTCGATCGCGCCCTGGGGGTCCAGGTCCCGGGCCATCACCGGGGCCTGGATGCCCATGGACGGTACGTCGACCCGTGCGGGCGCGGCCGCCGCCAGCGGGGCGTGCGCGGCCGGCAGGCCCGCCGCCGCCGAACCGCCGGCCTGGCCGGTGAGCGGGCTCGGGACCCCGGTGATCTCGCGGCCCCAGAGCCACAGCCCGAGCACGAGTACCGACCAGGCGGCGAAGGTCAGCAGCCGGCCGCCGCCGGTCGCCCGGCCCTCGTTCACTCGCCGCTGCGGCGGCGGCGCAGGGTCAGCGCCCGGCCGGCGACCGCCAGGGTGGCCGCGGCGGCGAGGATGGCGCCGATCACCGTGTGCGGGAGGCCGGGACCGTCGCCCCCGTGGTTGTGCTTGGCGGCGGCGGCCAGTTCGGCCGCGTCGGCCTGCCGGCCCGCCGCCGGAGCCTCGGCGACCTTGGCCTTCTCGGCGAGCTCCGCGGCCATGCCGCCGCCGCCCGCGTGGACGGGCCAGATCGGCGTGTGGTGGGGGTCGGGGTGGTGCTCGCGGCGGCGGACGATCTCGATGGAGCCCCACTCGCGTTCGCCGCCGTGGCCGCCGCACTTCACCCGGATGTCGTGCCGGCCCGGCTCGGCCCAGGAGCGGATCACCGCGTCGCCCCACAGCGTGCGGCGGTCGTCGCCACGGCCGGAGGACAGCCGGACCTCCGACACGAACACGGAGGACTGGGCGATGGCCCAGTCGTCGTCGCAGCCGTGGACGCGCAGTTTGACCTGCGCCCCCGGTTCGGCCGGGTTGGGGTCGGCCGAGACGCTGCCGCGGTTCCCCTCGTTCGCGAGGGCGACGGGTGCGGTCACGGCGGTGAGGGCCGTCAGGGCGACGGCCACCCCGGCGGCACGGAGAACGATCGGATCGGTGCGCATGGTGAACCTCCTCAACAAGGAGATTCACGCGCGGCGCGCCGCTCCGCATCCGGAGCGGCGCCCTCTTGGCCCGTACGAGTCAGCCGAACGCCCTAAACCAGATCGACCAGGTCAGCGATGGAGTTCACCGTCTTGGTCGGGCGGTACGGGAACTTCTCGGTGTCCAGGGCGGAGGTCAGACCGGTCAGCACGAGGAAGGTCTGCATCCCCGCCTCCAGCCCGGCCAGTACGTCGGTGTCCATCCGGTCGCCGATCATCGCGCTGCTCTCGGAGTGCGCGCCGATGGCGTTCAGGCCCGTCCGCATCATCAGCGGGTTGGGCTTGCCGGCGAAGTACGGCTTCTTGCCGGTCGCCTTGGTGATCAGCGCGGCGACCGCGCCGGTGGCCGGGAGCGGACCCTCGGCGGAGGGGCCGGTCTCGTCCGGGTTGGTGCAGATGAAGCGGGCGCCGCCGTTGATCAGCCGGACGGCCTTGGTCATGGCCTCGAAGCTGTACGTACGGGTCTCGCCCAGGACCACGTAGTCGGGCTCGTGGTCGGTGAGGATGTAGCCGATGTCGTGCAGGGCGGTCGTCAGGCCGGCCTCGCCGATGACGTACGCCGTGCCGCCCGGCCGCTGGTCGTCGAGGAACTTCGCGGTGGCCAGCGCCGAGGTCCAGATGTTCTCGACGGGGACGTCCAGGCCCATGCGGCTGAGGCGGGCCTGGAGGTCGCGCGGGGTGTAGATGGAATTGTTGGTCAGCACCAGGAAGGGCTTGCCGGACTCGCGCAGCCGCTTGATGAAGGCATCGGCGCCGGGGATCGGGGTGCCCTCGTGGATGAGGACCCCGTCCATGTCGGTGAGCCAGGATTCGATCGGCTTGCGCTCTGCCACTGGACTGTTCTCCGCTCTCGGTGGCGTCTGACCTCTGTGACCTGTGGTCTCTACCACCCTATCCGGGCCGGGCCGCGGACGCGTTCGGCGTCCACGGCCCGGACGGATCAGCCGAGCCGGACGTCGTCCACGGTCCAATACCAGTTGTTGGCGCCGCTGTAGCGGAAGCGGACCTGGACGTCGGTGGCGCCGGACGGGACCTGGAGCGCGATCGACTCGGACCTGGCGACGGCGTCGGCGGTGTAGCTCTTGACCACGGTCGGGGCCGCGCCGTTGTAGGAGACGAGGACCTGGGCGCTCTGGCCCGCCTCGTGGCGGTAGTGCGTCTGGAAGGTCAGGTTCTTCGCGGCGCCGCCGGACACCGCCCACTTCGGGGTGATCAGCGTGGAGTCGAAGGCGCCCGTGTGGCTCTTGTCGTCCCACTCGTCGGAGTCGGCCACGGCGAACACGTCACGGGAGCGGACGTTCAGCTCGCGCCACTGGTCGCGCTGCGCCCGGCTCCAGAACTCGTCCGTCGCGAAGGCCCAGCCGGCCCATTCGGTGACACCGCCGGTGCCCATCCGGGAGTTGTCCACCGCCCAGCCGGCCGGCGGGGTGTGCGTGAAGCCCTTGGTGCCGGCCGGGATGCCCGTCTCGTCCACGCGTGCCTGGAGGCCGGGGCGCAGGGTGTCGAAGGGGTCTCTGTCCGGGGCGCCGAGCGCGAGTCCGTCGATGGCGGAGCCCGTGACACCGACGTGGTCGAGCGCGATCGCCGCCACGTCCACGAGCTTCACGTCATCGCGTACCGAACCGGCCGGGATCCCGGCGCCCTTGGCGATGACGAAGGTGCCGCGCTCCTGGAGGGTGGAGCCGCCGTGGCCGCCGGCGTCGGTGTGGCCGTGGTCGGTGGTGACCACGATCTTCCAGTTCTCCTGGCCGTACGTCGGGCGGGACTGCACCGCGGTGAGGAGCCGGCCGACCAGCTGGTCCACGCGGGCGATGGCGTCCAGGTACTCCTGGCCGGCGGCGCCGGAGGTGTGGCCCGCGTGGTCGATCTCGCCGAAGTAGACGAAGGCGGCGTCCGGGTTCTGGCCCTGCAGTTCGGCGGCGGCCGCGGCCGCGATCTTGGGGTCCTCGCTGCCGTATCCGTCGCGGTCGCCCTTGAGGTTCAGGCGCTTGTCGACCTTGGCCGAGAAGACCGGGCCGTTCTGGTCGGTGGAGGTGAGGGGCTCCCAGTCGGCGGCCGCGTACGTGTTGAGCGCCGGCTTCGCGTTCTCGATGCGGGTCAGGAAGTCGGGGTGCGCCGCGTAGTTCTTGCCGGTGAAGGAGTTGTCCTTCACCCCGTGCTTGTCGGGCCAGACACCGGTGGCGATGGTGGACCAGCCGGGGCCCGAGGAGGTGGCGGCCATCGGATTCGCGTACAGGGTGCTGCGGGCGGTCAGGCCCTGGGCCATCAGACCGTTCAGGTGGGGGGCGGCGGCGGCCTTGACGCGGTCCAGGACCGTGCCGTCGAGGCCGATGACCAGGACCTTGTCGGTGTTGGCGGCGGTCGGGGCGGTCGGGGCGCCGGTGGCGGCGTGCGCGCCGAGGGCGGTGAGGGCGCCGAGGGCGGCGGCGAGCAGGGCGGTCGCGGTCGCCGCGGCGCCGAGGGTCCGTCCGGACGGGACAGTGGGCACGTATTCCTCCGGGAGTCGTCGTGGTGAGGGCGCGGGGGCAAGGGACGGCGGCACGTCAGCTGCCGGTGGCCGACTTCCACGCGTCGACGTAGCCGGTGAGGTTCTCGTCGATGTCGGCCCAGTCCGGTTCGAAGACCTCGACCCCGGCCATGATCCTGGTGAGCTCGACGGCGTTGGCATCGGTGGGCTTCACGTCGCCGCGCGCCGGGAAGCCGCCGCCGACCCCGCTGACCAGCTTCTGGGCGTCCTCGCTGAGCAGGTGGTCGAGGAGCTTCCTGCCGTTCTCGGAGTGCGGGGCCTTGTCCACCAGGCCGGCCGCGTACGGGAGGGCGAAGGTCGTGGGCTTGGCGCCGTCCTTGGCCGGGAACCAGATGCCCAGGTTCGGCATGGACTTGGACTGTGCGAAGTTCATCTGGACGTCGCCGTTGGCGACGAGGAGCTCGCCCTTGTCGGTCTTGGGCGCGAGCTTGCTGGTGGAGGAGGACGGACCGACGTTGTTGGCCTGGAGCTTCTTCAGGTACTCCATCGCCGGCTCCTTGCCGCCGAAGTCGTGCATCGTCTTGATGAGCACGGCGGTGCCGTCGCCCGCGACGCCGGGAGTGGAGTACTGGAGCTTGCCCTTGTAGTCGCCGTCCAGCAGCTCCTCCCAGGTCTTGGGGGCGGAGCCGAGCTCCTTCTTGTTGTAGACGAAGCCGAAGTAGTTGTTCATGACCGAGGTCCACTTGCCGTCGGCGGCCTTGTCGGCGCCGTTGACCTTGTCGGAGCCCTGCGGCTCGTACGCCTGGAGCAGGCCCTTGCCGTCGGCCTGCTGGATGAACGGCGGCAGCGTGATCAGCACGTCGGCCTGCGTGTTGCTCCTCTCGCGAACGGCCCGCTGCACCATCTCGCCGGAGCCGCCTTCGACGTACTTGACCTCGATGCCGGTCTTCTTGGTGAAGTCGGCGAAGACCTTGTCGTACCAGCCGTCTCCCTTGTCGCTCTTGAGGCCGTCGGCGCTGTAGACGGTGACGATCTTCTCCCCGCCGCCCTTGGAGCCGGCGGAGGAGGTGCCGCCGCAGGCGGTGAGGGGGACGGCGAGGGCAAAGCTGCCGGTGACGGCGGCCGCGGCACGGAGCATGGGCTTGCTGGGCATGGAACTTCCTTACAGGGAAAGGGAGTCAGCGGAGAATACAGAAGGCGGCCGAGCGGCACGAGGCTTCAGCGGTACGAGGCTTTGGTGCGGATGCGCGAGACGGCCAGCAGCGCCAGCAGCGTGGTGGCCATCAGGACCACGGCGACGGCGGAGCCGCCGAAGAGCGAACCGCGGTCGGTGGCGGTGAAGATGCGGACGGGCAGGGGCAGCCAGTCCGGCGGGTAGAGCATCATCGTGGCGCTCAACTCGCCCATGGACAGTGCGAAGCAGAGCCCGGCGGCCGCCGTGAGGGACGGCAGCAGGAGGGGCAGTTTGACCCGCCACAGCACGTACGAGGGGCGGGCGCCCAGCGAGGCCGCCGCCTGCTCGTACGCGGGGTCGAGACGGACGAGGGCGGCCGAAACCGATTGGTAGGCGAACGCGGTGACGAGGATCGCGTGCGCCAGGATCACGATCGAGCCGGTGCCGTTGAGCAGCAGCGGGGGCTTGCTGAACGCGACGAGCACGGCGAGGCCGACGACCACCGACGGCACGGCCACCGGCAGCACGAACAGCGCGTCCACAACCCGCTTGCCGCGCCCCCGCAGCGTGCCCGCGGCGAGAGCCGCCCAGCCGCCGACGGTGAGGGCGAGCAGGCTGGCGGCCAGGGCGGTGACCAGCGAGGTGGTCAGCGCCTGGAGGGATTCGCCCTGGACGGCGGAGGCGTAGTTCTCGGTGGTCGGGCCGGAGGGGAAGGCGCCGGACCAGTGGGTGGCGAAGGAAGCCGCGACCACGACGAGCAGGGGCAGGGCGAAGAGGGGCAGGAAGAGGAGGCCGAAGAGGGCCCAGGCGGCCCAGCGGCCGGTCTTGCTATGCACCAGCACGCTTGCTCACCACCCGGTAGAGGCCGAACAGGCCGACGGAGATCGCGATGTTGACCACGGCGACCACACAGGCGGCCGGATAGTCGGATTCGAGGATCGCCTTGCCGTAGATGAGCATCGGGAGGGTGGTGACGTCCTTGGCTCCCGTGAAGAGGACGATCCCGAACTCGTTGAGGCACATGACGAGGACGAGGCTGCCGCCGGCGGCCAGGGCCGGGAGGGCCTCCGGAAGGATCACCCGCCGGACGATCCGGCCCGGCTTGGCGCCGAGCGAGGAGGCCACCTCCAGCTGGGCGGAGTCCAGTTGGGAGAAGGCGGCGAGCAGCGGGCGCATCACGAAGGGCGTGAAGTACGTGATCTCCGCGAGGAGGACGCCCCACGGCGTGGTCAGGAAGCGGAAGGGGCCGTCCGCGACTCCGAGCACGTCGGTCCACAGACCGTTGGCCATGCCGACGGTGCCGTAGAGGAAGAGGAGGGCGAGGGTGATGAGGAAGGAGGGGAAGGAGAGGAAGACGTCGATGAACCTCGCGACCGCGCGCGCCCCGGGGAACGGGACGAAGGCGATGACCAGAGCGAGTGCGAAGCCGAGGAGCAGGCAGCCGACGGTGGCGCCGACGGCCAGCCACACCGTGGTCCCGAGGGCCTCGCGGAAACCGTGCGAGGCGAAGACGGAGGCGTACGCGTCGAAGGCACCGCCGCCGTTCTCGGGAGTGAGGGACTGCCGGACCACCAGCGCGAGGGGGTAGAGGAAGACCGCCGCGAGCAGGGCCACGGGCGGCAGGGCCCACACCCACTGCGGCAGCCGAGCCCCCTGCGGGGCGGCAGCGGGTGCACCACCCAGCCCCGCCGGCGATCGAGGCGCGGGGTCCGGGGCAGAACCCCGAGCCTCCCCGGAGGGGGCCCCGGCCAGGCCGCCGGGCTCGGCGCGGGACGCCTGGGTCGCAGCGGCGGGGGTCTGCCGCGTGGTCTCAGCCATCGGACACCCCTGCGGCCAGCAGCACGGCGTCGCGCGGCTCGAAGTGCAGGGTCACGCGGTCGCCCAGGGCCGGGGTGTCGCGCAGTTCCGGGAGGTCCGCCTTGACGCGGTGGCCGTCGACGTCGACGTACAGCCGGTGCGTCGAACCGCGCCACTGCACCTCGGCGATGGTGCCGCTCAGGGCGTTGGGGCCGTCACCGAGGCCGAGCAGGTGCGGCCGTACGCACAGGGTGGCGCTCGCCCCGATGGCCGCCCGGCCCGGGTCCAGTTCGAGCGCGCGCCCGGCGAAGAGCGCGCCGCCGTCGGCCACGGTCACCGGCAGCAGGTTGGCGTTGCCGACGAAGGAGGCGGTGAACTCGGTGCGCGGCGCCCGGTACAGCTCCTGCGGCGTGCCGCAGTCCTGCAGCCGGGCCCGGTCCATGACGGCGATCCGGTCGGCCAGGGTCAGCGCCTCGACCTGGTCGTGGGTGACGTAGAGGATCGACACGTGGGGCAGTTCGCGGTGCAGCCTGGCCAGTTCCGCGAGCATCCCGGAGCGCAGCTGCGCGTCGAGCGCGGAGAGCGGCTCGTCCAGCAGCAGCACGCCGGGGCGGATGGCGAGCGCGCGGGCGATGGCCACGCGCTGCTGCTGCCCGCCGGAGAGCTCGCGGGGGTAGCGCCTGGCGTACGCCGCCATCCCGGTCATCTCCAGGGCCTCGGCGACCCGGCCCGGGATCCCGGACTTCGGGGCCTTTTGCGCCCTCAGCCCGAAGGCGACGTTGTCCTCGACCCGCATGTGCGGGAAGAGCGCGTACTGCTGGACGACCATGCCGATGCCGCGCTTGTGGGGCGGGAGCGCGGTGACGTCCCGGCCGCCGATCAGCACCCGGCCCGCGGCGGGCCGGACGAAGCCGGCGACCGCGCGCAGCGCCGTGGTCTTGCCCGAGCCGGAGGGGCCGAGCAGCGCCATGACCTCGCCCGGTTCGACGGTCAGATCGAGGCGGTCCAGGACGGTGTTGCCGCCGTAGGCGACGGAGACCGAGTCGAAACCGATGCCGCTCACGCGCCGGACCTGCGGGCCAGCAGCGCCGGGAGTTCGGCGATCGAACCGAGGACGTGGGTCGCGCCGTGCTCCTCCAGGGCCGGGCGGCCGTGCGCGCCGGTGAGGACACCGGCCACGATCCCGGCGCCGGCGCGGCTGCCGCTGAGCATGTCGTACGCCGTGTCGCCGACGACCACGGTCTGCCGTACGTCGGCCACGGCGCCGGTGCGCAGGAAGGCGGCCAGCACCATGTCGGGGTAGGGCCGGCCGCGGCCGCCCGCGTCGGCGGGGCACAGGGTGAGGTCGGCGAGGTCCTGCCAGCCGAGGGCGTCGAGGATGGCGTTCTGGGTGACGCGGGCGAAGCCGGTGGTCAGGACGACGGTGCGGCCGTCGGCGCGGAGCTCGTCCACGGCTTCGCGGGCTCCGGGGAGCGGGGCGACGAGGCCGCCGTCGACGAGCTCCCCGTAGGCCTCCTCGAAGGCGGAGTTGGCGCGCCGGGCGAGCTCCTGCGTACCGAAGAGGTGGCGGAAGACGGAGATCTTCGACTCGCCCATGGTGTCGCGGACGTACTGGAGCTTGGCGGTGTGGTCGGCGCTGCCGGGCTCGACGCCGAGGGTCTCGGCGGCCCGCTCGAAGGCGCGCTCGACGAGACCGCCGTCGGCGACGGTGGTGCCGGCCATGTCGAGGACGACCAGGTTCTTGTTGTCGGTGTGTCGGCTGCTCATCTGACTCACCAGCCCAGTTCGTTCGCGGTGGTCTCGGCTATGGCGGGCGAGCAGGTCATGCCGCGGCCGCCGGGTCCCGTCACCAGCCAGACGCCTTCGGCCACCTGCTGGCGGTGGACGACGCGGGTGGTGTCGGTGCACTGCGCGTACACGCCGGCCCAGCGCCGCGTGATCTTCGGCAGCGGTCGGCCCAGGAAGGCTTCGACGACCCCGGTGAGGTGCTCGTAGGGGTCTTCGAGGGTGTCGAAGGCGAAGGGGTGCTCGTACTCGTGGGTGTCTCCGATGGTCAGTCCGCCGCCCTGCCGCTGGACCATCAGGAGCTGCATCTTGTGGGCGGCGGCGATCGGGGCCTGCGGCTGGCCGGCGACCAGTGCGTCGAGGGCCTCGCCCCGGTACGCCGGGTAGTAGCGGAAGCTGTCGGCGTCCGCGACCGAGGTGGTCAGCGGCTCGCCGAGCGGGGCGGTCTGCATCATCTGCAGCCGGACCCGGCGCACGGGCAGGTCGGGGGCCAGCTCGCGGACCAGGCCGGACAGCCAGGCTCCGGTGGCGAGGACGACGGCGTCGCCCCGGTGGACGTCGCCGTGGTCGTCGCGGACGGCGGCCGCGCCGACGACCTCGCGGACCTCGCGGCCGGGGAGGAAGGCGTAGCGGCCGGTGGCCTTGAGCGCCTCGCGCAGGTGCGGCTGCGCGGTGCGCGGTTCGACGGCCGCGTCCCGCTCGCACCACAGGGCGGCTTCGAAGGCCCCGCGCAGGGCGGGGTTGATCTCCCGCGCCTCGGCGGCGGTGACCAGTTCGTAGCCGCGGGCGGCGGCGTCGGGGCGGGCGACGGCCGCCTCGGCGACCGCGTGCTCGCGGGAGTCGCGGACGGGGGTGAGGGAGCCGATCGCGCGGAAGCCCAGGCCGGGCACCTCCGCGCCGATGCGCTCCCAGAGCTCGCGGGCCCGCAGGGCGGTGTCGAGTTCCTCGCCCCCGGCCCGTCCGCTGACCCAGATCTGGCCGAAATTGCGCAGGGACGCGCCGCGGGCCTCGGCCTCTCGCTCGATCTGGACGACCTCGTGGCCGCGTTCGACTGCTTGCCAGGCGTGCATGGTGCCGACCACGCCGCCTCCGACGACTATGACTCTCACGTCGTTCACGGTGTCCGCGGCCCGTGGACCGGGAGGATCGGCCCGGCAACGGGCCGGTGAACAACCCCCGACGCTTGGACCAGACCCGTTACCGTCTCGTGACCACAGTGCGCGCCTTTCCGTCCCTTTCCTTCCCTTACGGGCGGGGTCGACCAGGGGCTATTCGGGCCGCAGCCGGGTCGTGAAGCTGAACCGGTCGCCACGGTAGAGCGAACGCACCCGCTCCAGCGGCCGGCCGTCCTGGTCCCGCGAGAAGCGGTGGATGAGCAGCATCGGCAGCGCGGGCGGGGTGCCGATCAGCAGTGCCTCGCGGGGGGTCGCGAGCACGGTCTCCAGCTTCTCGTCGGCGTCGCCGAAGGAGATCCCGAGGCTGTCGCGGAGGTATCCGTAGAAGGAGGAGTCCGGCTGGAAGTCGGCGTCGAGGCGGGGGGCGCGGGCGAGGCGGATGTAGGTGCTCTCCAGGCCGACGCGCTCATCGTCGGCGAGCAGTACGCGCTCCAAGTGCCAGACGGGCTCGCCCGGTTCGGCGCCGATGCCGGAGGCCAGGTCCGGCGGGCAGGGGAAGCGCTCCAGGCCGATGAGGTTGCGGCCGGGCCGGCGGCCCTGGCGGCGTACGCCCTCGGTGTAGCTGGCGAGGGAGAGCGGCTGCTCCAGCTTCGGGCCGGCGACGACGGTGCCGCGGCCGGAGCGGCGGAGCCGGCCCTCCAGCAGCAGTTCGCGCAGGGCCTGGCGCACGGTCTCGCGCGAGACCTCGTACCGCTCGGCGAGATCGCGCTCGGTGGGCAGCGAGCCGCCCTCGCCGAGCTCGTCGAGGAGCCCGGCGATACGGGCCCTGACGGCGTAGTACTTGGGGATGCGGCCGTGCTCCGGGATGCCGGAACGCACGGGCCGGCCGGGCCGGTGGGGCTGGTACCGGGTCTGTTCTTCCACCCTCGGACTGTACGTGGGCGAGGTGTACGGGCAGGTGTACGCGGATCAGCGGGCGCGGGGCAGGTGTACGGATCAGCGGGCGCGGGGCGGGGTGCGCAGTCGGCGGGCACCGAGCAGCAGTCCGCCGCCTGCGGCCAGCGCGGCCACCGCTCCGACGGCGTAGGCCGTCTCGCGCGGGCCGGTGCGCGCGAGCGAACCCGCCTCGTCGGTGTCCTGAGGCCCTTCCACGGTGAAGTGGTAGCCGCCGGCCTCGCCGACCCAGTCGCCGTCGTCGCCCTTGCGCTGGACGAGGGCCGCGTCGGCGACGGCCTCGCCGTGCGGGGCGTCGGAGGCGAAGGCGAGGCGGACCTTGACGGTCAGGGTGCCGCCGGCGCCGACGGTGAATCCGGAGAAGGCGTCGCCGCCGTCGAACACGGCGATGATCTCGTCGCGGTCGGTGTGCTCCAGGCTGACGGGGAAGGTGCCGCCCTGGGTGTCGAACTCCATCCGCAGGTGCGCGGGCCGCAGCGCGCGGGCCTTGTCCGTGAACACCACGACGGGGTGGATGGCGCTGCATTCGCCGGCGGTGGTGTTGGTGAGGTCGAGGTACCAGCTCTGCGGGTCCCCGCCCGTGCGGTACACGGCGGGGCCGCCGCGGATGCGGGCGCCGATGGGGAACTGCGGGGCCTTCGCGTCCCCGCAGGTGGCCTGTACGCGGGAGGGCAGCGCGGGCGCGGGGCGGGCCCCGCCGCCGGTGCCGATGTCCGCGGCCGCGGCGGATGCGGCGGCCGCGACCAGGACGGCGGCGAGGGCAAGGGCTTTGCGCAGTGGCATGGAAGACCTTCGCTACTCGCCGGACAGGACGATGGTCGGACCAGGCGACAATCACCCCGGCCCTGCCCGCACCTTCCCACGCCTCCGCAACCCCCCGGCCCCACCACGCCCGGTCCGTCCGGGTTTCCGCCCATTCGGCGGCGCACCCGGGCCCGGCGGGCGTGGGGGCGGGCGGGAGCGGGTTCAGGTGCGGCCGAAGAAGGGGGACAGGGCCAGTTCCGCCGCGCCCTGCGCGACGGTGGTGGGGGACAGGGAGACCTCCGGCGGGACCGGGGTCAGGGAGCGGGAGGCCAGTACCGCGCGGACTCCCGACACGAAGGCTTCGGGAGCGGCCGCCACCACGCGCCCGCCCAGCAGCACCCGGTCCACGTCCAGCAGAGCGACCAGGTTCGCCGCGGCCTCGCCCACGATCCGCGCCGCCCGCGCCGAATCCCCGCGGGCCACCGCCGCCAGGCAGAGCACCTCCGCGCAGCCCCGCGCCCCGCACCGGCACGGCGGCCCGTCCAGCGACAGCACCTGGTGGCCGAACTCCCCCGCGGCGGAACGCGCGCCGCGGTACACCTCGCCGCCCAGCCGCAGGCCCGCCCCCAGCCCGGTGCCGACGTGCACGTACACCGAGGACCCGTCGCCGAAGCCGGCGCCGGCCGCGGCCCCCGCGTTCGTGTCCTTGTCCAACCGCACCGGAGCCCCCAGCCGCCCCGCCAGCACCTCCCGCAGCGGGTACCCCTCCCACTGCGGGTACCCCGTCACCCGCCCCAGCACCCCGGCCCGCCAGTCCAGCGGCCCCGGCGCGGCCACCCCCACCCCGAGCGGGGGGCCGGCCGGGTCCGTCACCCGCCGGACCGCCCGTACGGCCGCCTCCACGACCGCGTCAGGACCGGCCCCGAAGTCCAGCGGCGCGTCCCACCGCTCCAGGACGCGGCCCGCCAGGTCCACCCGTACCGCCGTGAGCTCGTCGCGGTCCAGCTGCACCCCGAGCGCGTGCCGCGCCCCCGGCACCAGCCGCAGCAGGGTCCGCGGCTTGCCGCCCGTGGACGGCTCGCGACCGGCCTCCGCCACCAGCCCCTCGGCCCGCAGCCGCGCCGTGATCTTGCTGACCGCCTGCGGGGTGAGCCCCGTACGGTCGGCGAGCTCGCCGCGCCCCAGCCCCGCCGCGCCCGCGCCGCGCAGCAGGTCCAGCACCAGCGCGTCGTTGTGCCCGCGCAGCGCCGGCAGATTCACCCCGCCGCGCCCGCCGCGCGGACCGTCCTCATCGCCCCTGTTCACCCGCCCATTGTCCACCCTCCTTGCACTTCAGCAACACTGTTGCCAAAGTATGGCCATGAACGACACCGCCCCCGCCACCGCCCTCCGCGTCGGACTGATCGGCTACGGACTCGCCGGTTCCGTCTTCCACGCCCCCCTCGTGACCGCCACCGAGGGCCTGGTCCTCGACACCGTCGTCACCTCCGACCCGGACCGCCAGGGCCAGGTCCGCGAGGCCTACCCGGACGCCCGGATCGCCGGCTCCGCGGCCGAGCTCTGGGAGCGCACCCCCGCGCTCGACCTCGTCGTCATCGCCTCCCCCAACAAGACCCACGTCCCGCTCGCCACGGCCGCCCTCACCGCCGGCGTCCCGGTGGTCGTCGACAAGCCGCTGGCCGCGACCGCCGCCGAGGCCCGCGAGCTGGCCGACCTCGCCGACCGGACCGGCACCTTCCTCTCGGTCTTCCAGAACCGCCGCTGGGACAACGACTTCCTCACGCTGCGCCGCCTCCTCGCCGACGGGGAACTGGGCGAGATCCAGCGCTTCGAGTCCCGCTTCGAGCGTTGGCGTCCGCAACTGAAGGGCGGCTGGCGCGAGTCCGGCGCCCCGGAGGAGATCGGCGGCCTGCTGTACGACCTCGGCAGCCATGTCGTGGACCAGGCGCTGGTGCTCTTCGGCCCGGCGCTGCGGGTCTACGCGGAGACCGACGTGCGCCGCCCGGGCGCCGAGGCCGACGACGACACCTTCATCGCCCTCACGCACGCGAGCGGGGTCCGCTCGCACCTGTACGTCAGCGCGACCACCGCCCAGCTCGGCCCGCGCCTGCGCGTCCTGGGCTCGCGCGCCGGCTACGTGAAGTACGGCCTCGACCCGCAGGAGGCCGCCCTGCGGGAGGGGCTGCGGCCGGGCGGGGACGTCCTGTGGGGCGAGGAGCCCCCGCACCTGTGGGGCCGACTGGGCTCCGGCGAGTCCCCGCTGACCGGGGGCGGGGCGCCGGTTCCGACCGAGCACGGCGACTACCCGGCGTACTACGCGGCGGTGGCGGCCGCGCTGCGCGAGGGCGGCCCCAATCCGGTCACCGCGCACGAGGCGGCACAGTGCCTGGCCGTACTGGAGGCGGCGCGCACCTCGTCCCGGGACGGGGTGGCCGTCGAGCTCTGAGCAGCCTTGTGTGTGAGCCGAGTTGCACGGAAATGGGATCGCGGAAGCCGTAAAACGATCTATCCTGCACAGGTTACCGATCATCACACATGTGAAGAATGGAATTCCGCTTTGAAGCTTCCCCGGATCGCAACGGCCGTCGCCGCAGCGGCGATGGCGCCGGCCGTCCTGCTCTCCTCCCCGGCCTTCGCCGCTGACACCGCGTCGTCGTCCGCGCCTTCGGGTTCGACCGTGGCCGACCAGCACCCCGAGGGCGCAAAGCCCGAGCAGAAGCCGGCCGAGAAGCCGGCCGAGAAGCCCGCGGAGGACCCGCAGGCGGCGAAGGACCGGGCCGCGATCGAGGCGATCCTGAAGGACCCGGCGAGCGGTCCGGGCGTGCGCGAGGCGGCCGAGAAGGCCCTGAAGGGGACGGCCGCGGACATGCGGCGCTTCCTGGAGGTCGAGTGGGCCGCCGAGCAGTTCCAGGACGACCGGGTGCGGACCGCCCGGATCATCAGCGTCGGCGGCCCGGCAGTGCGCAAGGCGGGCATCGCCGCCCTGCGCACCGACACCCCGGCCTCCATCGGCGAGTTCCTCAAGAACGGCCAGCACGTGGCCCGCTTCGAGGACGACCGGGTCGAGCTGGCGCGGATGCTGAACGGAGCCGGCAAGGGCATCACCGAGGCGGTCAACCGCCTGCTGAGCAACGGAACGCGCGAGCAGGTCCGCGAGTTCGTGGCGACCGGGCAGCACAAGGTCCGGGCCGAGGACGACCGGGTCGCGGTGCTGCGGATGCTGAACGGAGCCGGGCCGGACCTGAAGAAGGGCATCATCCAGCTCCTCGAAGGCAACCCGAGCCCCGCCCAGCTGCGCGAGTTCGTGACGACCACGCAGCACAGGCTGCGCGACACGGACAACCGGGTGCTCATCTTCTCGATCCTGAACACGAACCCGGGTCCGGAGCTGAAGAAGGCCGCCGTCGCCGCCCTCGAGGGAACGCCCGAGGACCGCGCCACGTTCCTGAAGACCGGGCAGCACGAGGCGCGCGCCAAGGACAAGGCCGCCGAGGGCCAGACCGGCAAGCCGGCCACGGGCAACACGGGCAACGCGGGTGGCGACAAGGGCGGCACCAAGCCGGCCGTCGTCACCACCGGCACGGGCACCGGCACCGGCACCGGCACCGGCACCGGCACCGGCACCGGCACCGGCAACGTGGCCCCGGCGGGCGGCTCCGGCTCGCTCGCCAAGACCGGCGCCGGCGACGAGAACGCCTGGATCGTGGGCGGCAGCGCCGCCGCGCTCGCCGCGGGCGCGGGTCTGGTGGCCCTGGGCCGCCGTCGCCGCACCTCGGCCCAGGGCTGACGCGGAAGAACGGAGAACGACGGAGGGGGTGGTGCCGCCGACGGCGGTGCCACCCCTTCCGTCGTGCGCGCGCTACGCGCCCTTGAACTCCTGGCGCTGGCGGCCGAGGTTCCCGATCTCCAGCTCCACGACGTCACCGGCGCGCAGGTACGGCTTCGGCTGAGGATGCCCCATGGCCACACCGGCCGGGGTGCCGGTGACGATGACGTCGCCCGGGTACAGCGTCATGAACTGGCTCAGGTACCGCACGACCTCGCCGACCGGGAAGATCTGGTCCGCGGTGGTGCCGTCCTGCTTGAGCTCGCCGTTGACCCACAGCTTCACGTCCAGGACCTGCGGGTCCGGGATCTCGTCGGCGGTGACCAGCCAGGGGCCGAGCGGGGTGAAGGTCTCGCAGTTCTTGCCCTTGTCCCAGGTGCCGCCGCGCTCGGTCTGGAACTCGCGCTCCGAGACGTCGTTGACGAGTACGTACCCGCCGACGTGCGCGAGGCCCTCCGCGGCGGAGGCCAGGTAGCGGGCGGTCGCGCCGATGACGACGCCGAGCTCGGCCTCCCAGTCGGTCTTCACGCTGCCGCGCGGGATGAGCACGGTGTCGTCGGGGCCGGCCACGGTGTCCGCGGCCTTGAGGAACAGGATCGGCTCGGCCGGCGGCTCGGCGCCGACCTCGGCCGCGTGCCCGAAGTAGTTCAGGCCGATGCCCACGACCTTGCCGATGCGGCCGACGGGCGCGCCGATGCGCAGCCCCTCGGCGTCGAGGACCGCGAGCTCGCCCGATACCGCCGCGGCCCGTACCCGGGACAGCGCGGAGTCGTCCGCCAGGAGAGCGCCGTCCACATCCGTGATCAGGCCGGACAGGTCCCGCAGGATCCCGTCCTGGTCGAGCAGCGCGGGGCGCTCCGACCCGACCGGTCCGACGCGCAGCAGCTTCATGGGCATTCTCCCGTGGTCGTGGGTGGTCGGCCCAGGGGCGTGCCCGGGCCGGCCGATGGGTTGCGGCCATCGGAGGATTGGCTGATCCTCCAAGAAGTCCGACCAATCCGCAAGACCCTGTTCACAAGCTGGAACGCTCTGCTCCGGTGATCTCCGCCGCCGCGCGCTCGGTGCGGTCCTTGCGGTGCTGGAGCCACGCGCGCTCCGCCACCGACCAGGCGGTGGTCGTCACCAGGTACAGCCCGGCGGCCAGCGGCACGACGGCAGCGGTGATCAGCGTCCCGAACGACAGCAGGGGCAGTACGCCGCCCAGCTTGCGCACGAGCTCCTGCTGCTCGGCTGTCACTGCGGGGACGGCACCGGCACCGGCCTTCGCCGCGCCCGCGCCCTTCGCCGCACCGGCCTTCGCCGCGCCCGCACCCTTCGCGACGGCGGTCGCCGCCGCGGCAGCCGTCAGGGCCGCCGCCCGGCGCCCCCGCACCGCGCTCCACGCCGCCACCACCGCGATGACGGCGAACAGCCCCAGGAACACCAGCCCCTGCGCCCCGAACGGGCCGCCCTCCCCGAGGGCCTGCGTCCACCGGGCCCCCAGGGGCGCGGCGAACAACCGGTGGCCCAGCAGCTCGTTGGCGGCCCCGCCGATCCGGTCGGAGGAGAACGCGCGGTACATCACGAAGAACACCGGCAGCTGGAGCAGTACGGGCAGGCAGCCCGCCGCCGGAGTCGCCCCGCGAAACGCGGCACGGCTCAGCGGGTGCAGGGCGAGCCGTACGAGAACGGTGAACAGCACGATCGCGGCAGCGGTCGCGGATCCGGCCAGCGCCGGCTCCAGGAGCCGGCCCAGCTCGGCGACAAGATGAGTGAAAACGGACACGCGGGCCCTCCGAGGGGTCTCGTCGAACGTCGAAAGAAGGTGCATTTCGGCGTGACGACCCGCGCGGGGCGACAACAGTGATCAGTCAGCAGAAGGCGAGAAGTACTGCGCGCCCCTACGCGGCCGTCAGGACGTGACGGCCGGGAGCCCTGGGCCTCGACCGGCCCGAGGCGTCGGGATCGCGCTGCGGCAGGAACGCCGTGCGCTGCTCGCGATCACGGATCGCGGTGCGTATTCGGTGCGGCGGCACGGGCCGCACGAGGCGCGCGGCCAGCGCGGCGGCGCCCACGGCGACGGTGGCCGCGAGGGCGACCACGACGGCGCCCACTCCGACCAGCCCGCCCTCCCCGAGGCAGAGCCCGAGGAATCCGCCGACCAGGAGCAGGCACAGCGACAGGAACGACAGCGAGCGAGCGCTGCTGTGCCGAGCCATACGACCGCCCCCTCCCACTCCCGCGCACGAACTCCCGTACGAGAACCAACACTCGCTGCCGATCCTAACCGGGCCCACTGACAACCGGAACGGCCCCCGGCAGCGGATCGCGGGCCAGCACCTCCTCGTCCGGCCGCCCGTCACCCCTCTCGAGCGGCCCGAGCCAGGTCACCGCCAGCGCCACCGCGAGGTTCACGGCGAGCGCGACCGTGCCCGCGTTCACGCCCCACGCCGGGTCGTTGCCCGTGAAGACCAGCCCGCTGACCAGACCGACCCCCGCGACCAGCCCGCTCAGCGCCCCCACCATCGTCAGCCGCCGCCACACCAGTCCCAGCAGCAACATCGGAACCAGTTGCGCCATCCCCTCGTACGACACGAGCGACAACCGCACGAGCGTGTTGGGGGCGACGTACGTCATGACCAGCGCCACCGACCCGACGGCCACCACGACCACCTGCGAGGCGAGCTTCTGCCGCTCTCCCGAACTCCAGCGGGGCACGAGTGACAGCACACTGCGCCCCCACATCGTCCCGATCACCAGCATGAACACCGCCATCGGCACGATCGACGACAGCGCCGCCGCCACCCCGACCAGCCCGACCGCCCACGCCGGCAGCAGGTCCACGATCAGCTTGAACAGCGCGAGGTTGGAGTCCGCGCCCGCCAGCCCCGGCACCACGAACAGCGCGGCCATGCCCAGCAGCATCGGCACGAACAACAGCACGTTGTAGGCGGGCAACAGGATCGCGTTGCGGCGCAGCGCGTCGGCGCAGCGCGCGCCGAGGTACCCCGCCACGGTGGTCGGGAAGATGACGACGGTCAGCGCGTTCAGGACGGTGGTGGACGCGAACCACGCCACCCCCAGCTCCCCGCGCCCGCCCGCCCCCCGGGCGTCCGCCCCGTGGCTCCCGTGGCCGGGCAGGGTCAGCCACTGCGGCCGCTGCTCCACGAGCCGGTCGAAGAGCTCCCCGTACCCGCCGAAGTAGTGGATCGGCACGTAGACCGCCAGGAACCCCAGCGTGCCGATGACCAGCACGTCCTTGAGCACCGACACCCACGCGCTGCCGCGCAGCCCGCTGACCACGACGAAGCCGGTGGTCACGGCGAAGGCGATGAAGTAGGCCCACTCCAGCGACACGGCGCCGTACGTCACCGTGGAGACGACGACGCCCATCCCGGTGATCTGGAGTTGGATGTAGGGCAGCAGGAAGACGGTGGCGACCACCGCGACGGCCGCGCCCAGCCAGGGCCGCCGGTAGCGGTGGGAGACCATGTCGGTGATCCCGACGAGCCCGTGGCGCCGCGCGTAGTCCCACAGCATCGGCCCGACGACGTATCCGAGGGCGTATCCGCAGGACGTGTACGCGACCACGTACATGACCGGGGCGCCGTAGTTGTACCCCCAGCCGGCGGCGCCGAGGTAGCTGAAGCTGGTGTAGCCCTCCCCCGCCATCAGGACCCAGATGAACACGGTCCCCAGCGAACGCCCGCCCACCGACCACTCGGCGAGCCCGCCACCGTTCCGGCCGCCGCGGCCGCGCACCGCGAGGAGCCCGAGCGCGACGGTCACCACCATGAACACGGCGAAGACGGAGGTCGCCACGGCCGCCGCGCTCACCGGTGGTCACCGCGCCAGGCCTGCCAGACCGCGAGCGGGGTCACCAGGGTCGCCCCGACGCACCACGCGAGCAGGAACGGCACCCGCCCGAAGACCAGCGGCTCCACCCGGTTCACGAACGGCAGCGCCCCGCAGAACAGCACGAACGGCACGGCCAGCCACAGCAACTGAGGGCGTTTCACCCGTTTCCGACGCACCGCCCCACCCTAGAGGGTGCAAGGGTGGCCGGGCCGGGCCCGGCTCAGGACGTGAGGACCCCCCAGACCACCAGCCGGTACTTGGAGGTGTACTCCGGCGTGCAGGTGGTCAGCGTGATGTACGCGCCGGGCTCGCTGTAGCCGTACTCCGGCTTGACGACGCTGCGCGGCACGGGCGCGATGACCCCGGTGTCCCGCTCGGTCGTCTCGGGCAGCGTCCTGCCGACGACGTACGTGTACCGCTTGCCCCGGACATCGACGATCAGCTCGTCCCCGGCACGCAGCCGGTTGATGTGGCGGAACGGCTCCCCGTGGGTGTTGCGGTGCCCGGCGAGCGCGAAGTTCCCCTCCGCCCCGGGCTGCCCGCTCCCGGCGTAGTGCCCGGCGTACCCCTTGTCCAGCACGGCCCGCTTGTCGACCCCCTGGGCGATCGGCACGACGACGCCGAGGCGCGGGATGCGCAGCACACCGTACGCCGACTCCTGCGGCGGCGGCTTGCGGGCGGGGGAAGGCGCACCTTCGTCGGAAGGGGACGGGGCGCGGGACGGACCGGCGTCCGGATCCGGCACGGAACCCGGCTCCGGAGACGGATCGGGAGACGGGTCGTTCGCGGGAGGAGGAAGGGCGGGGAGGGCCGGAGGGCCGGTCCATTCCCGCTCCAGCTCCCGGACCTGCTCGTGCGCGCCCGCGAGGGCCTGCCGGTTGGTCCACCACACCTGGTGCACCACCAGCAACAACACCACCACGCCGACGGTGACGGTCAGCTCGGCGGCCCCCCACAGCAGCCCCGCGAGACCGGCCCGGCCCGCCCTGCGCCGCCGGCCCTGCACCACCACCGGAATGTGATCTCGCACGGCCCGCACCTTAAGTCCTCCCCCGTCAACTGACCAGCGGCAGTACGGTGTGAACCATGCGCCCCGACACGCCTTCCGAGCACATCGCCGAAGCCGAGCGCCTCATCCGCACGGCGACCCGCTACCCCGAGGACCAGGAGCCGCTGCTCCTCCAAGCCGCGGCCCACCTCGAGCTGGCCGACGCCCGGGACCGCGCCAGCGCGCTGTACGACCAGCTCCTCGCCGCTTCGCCCGACGACCCCCAGCTGATCAAGGCCCTCCAGGCGGCGAACCTCTGGGAGTACGGCCACGAGGCCGAGGCCCGCGCCCTCATCCAGGGCATCCGCGCCGCTGCCCCCGCGGACCCGGCCCCCTGGGAGGTGATCGCCGAAGCCCTCGAGGCCCACGACGAGTTGCAGGCCTCGCACGACTGCTTCACGGAGGCGGTGACCCTCCTCATCCCCGACAACACCCCCCTCACCCAGGCGACCACCGCGCTGCTCACGGGCCGCCACCGGGTCCGGCGCCTGCTCGGACTCCCGCACGACGAGTGGGACATGGTCGCCGACACCCGTCACATCGGGCCGATCCCCCTGGACGAGCTGCACGACCCGAAGCGCATCTGGGCCCTGGGCTCCGACGACCCGGCCGAACTCCGCGCCGAGATCGCCCGCCTGCGCGCCGAACTGGGCGACCGCCGCGCGGCCCTGTCCCGGCCCTTCCCGGTCGCGATCCTCCACTGGCCGCAGCGCGAACTGGCGGAGCTCCTGACCAGCTACCCCACCCTCGCCGTGGAGTACACCTCGCACGAGAGCCACCTCGCGCACATCGAGTCCTCCTTGCGCGCCCTGGCCGCCTCGGGCACGACGAACCTCGGCATCGTCACCGCGAGCGTCCCCTCGTACGAAGCCTTCGCCGCCTCGGAGAAGACCTCCCCGGCCTCCCCGTCCCTGCTGGCGGAGTACGCCACGACCCTCGCGGCCCGCGGCAAAGCCACCCCCTGGCCCCCCACCCCCACCTCCTCCTGCTGGTGCACCTCGGGCAAGCCGTACCCGGAGTGCCACGGCGCTGCCGCGGATTAGACGGCAGCCAGGGGCCGGTCGGGGTTAACGCCCCGCCGGCACTGCAGGCGCCGACTGACTGCATCCGCGGGCCAGGGCGGTCCTGGCATGCAGAGCCGCCCCTCCCGCAATTTCACCCAAAACCTGCGAATATTCACCGATTAGCCCCATCCAGGATGGGGGCACGCGGCATCTTGGATGCTCCACTATTCCGGCGCGCCGATTTCGACTGCCAAGCGCAGGATTGCATTGGCCTCCGCGGGCATCCCCCTGTCATGGAGCTCTAGGGCCATCTGGATCACAGTGCGCCCCGGACGTTCCCGAACGTACATCCGCCCTAGCGAGTCGGCCAGTTGGCCACGCCGGCCCCCCTCCAGTGTCACGTACGCCACGGCGGCCTCCACTGGCGTGAAGAACCCGACGGCGTCGGACAGCGCAGCGACGGCCTCGCTCACCCTGCCGCCCCGATCCAGTTCAGCCACGGTGGCGGCGAAGCTCTCAGCAGCACGCACATCAGAGTTTGCTCGCCGCCGGTCCCCCCTGCGAGGGGGGACCGGCGGCGATGCAGACACGCGGCGCGCAACCGGCACAGTCCCACGAGAGCCGGCTTCCGCAGCAGCTAGCGCCGTACCCAGCTCGGCCTTCTCTCCTTCCAAGCGCGCGCAATTCGAGCACTTGGCCTTCTTTCGCGACTCCACACGGTCTTGCGCATCGGCCACCTCTTGCCACGTCAGGCCGACAGCCTCCACCGATCCCGCCCGGGAAACCGCGAGATGGTACAGCCCTTCTACGAACCGCCGCGAAGGGTTCCGCGTACCACCCAAGTACCTGGAAAGTGCGCCCCGGTCTACGGGGCAGCCCGTAGCGGACAGCATCCGCACGACCTCGGCTTGAGAATCCGCAGCAACGGCCGCTACGAGCCGCCTCAGCACTCGGAGGAAGGCCTGCCGCCCTTCGGGCAGCCCCCCGCCCGCAATTTCTCCCCCACTGCCCATACCCGCCCCAATCCGCACACACTGCAACCGGGCCTGTGCCGCAAACGACAGCCGATCCACCGCCAACTACCCACCATAGCCGCGGCGCAGGGCGTACTCAGCTAGCACTTCGGAGGGATGCATTCCGAGCCTGTTGCCAGGTTATCGCGCAACATCCGAAACCTCTGGACTCCGGCAGCATCGTCCGCCATTAATTGGATGCACCGCACGGGATCAAACCCATCATGGAGTGTGACCGGTAACAACGTGGGATCCGTTTGCATTCCCCCTTCACCGCCACCTATTAATGACGTCGCTTCGTCTCTCGATTAAAGGGTGGCTATGGATCGGAGTAATGGCATGACGCTGCCTTCTTGGCAGAACACGGCGCTCGGCGCTAAGGTCCGCGCAGCCTTGTGGCTTGAGGCCGAAGTCCGAGTAGGCGGCATCTTCACCAAGGCGCGGCTGCGACAGGACTTCCCGGAGAACACTCAGATCGACAGGCGCGTCCGCGAGTTGCGTGACCACGGCTGGCGCATCGACACGAGCCGCGACGACCCGTCCCTGAAGCAGGACGAGCAGAAGTACGTAGCCAAGGGGGCCGAGATCTGGATCCCGGGCCAGTCCTCGCTCCCCAAGCACAAGAGCGGGCTCAGTCAGGCCCAGCGCTCGAAGGTGCTCAGCGATGACGACTTGCTCTGCCGCACGTGCGGCGTGGGTGTTGCCGAGAAGTACATCGACGGCCCGGGAACTTCGAAGCAACTGGGTGTAGCCCGGAGGGAGGTGGTCCTGCCGGACGGCACCGTCGAGTACCAGCTGGAGACGGCGTGCAGCCGGTGCATCGCCTCAACCTCAGAACCCTTCGACCTCGGCGGGACTCTCGCAGCGGTCAATGCGCTTTCGCCAGTGGAGAAGGGTGTTTTCGCCGGTTGGATCGCCGCGGACCGGCGCACCCGCGGATCGCTTGAAGTCCTGTGGGGGACGTACCGCACCCTGCCGGCAGCATCCCGGCAGGCGATCCGCGACGCAGTAGCCGACAACGACCAGTAGCAGTACCGCGCATTCAAAGGGGAGTGGCCCGTGTTTCGGGAATTTTCGGCACCGCCGCGTGCGGACGAGTTCAGCGAGCTCATCAAGGCAAAGCTGGAAGAGGTCAAGGAGTCAGGGGGGACCCGCGAGACCGTAACAGTCGACTGGAACTCCCAAACTGCGCACGTCGAAGTCATCGACTTGCCTCTGAACAGCCTGTTCTACAACCCCGGTACGCACCGCATCCGGGCCCAGCGCAGCCACGACCCCATGCGCGACAAGCAGTTGGAGCAGGCCCCCTGGGAGGCAGTCGGCCAGGGGTACCTCGGCTACCTCCTCCAGGCCGATCCGGCAAACCCGACGACGCGGGACGCGGCCTTCGACAAGCTCAAGGAGAGCCTGGACCAGTTCGGCCAGAACGACCCGGGATTGGTGACCCACCACGGGGTACTGGTGAACGGCAACACCAGGGCTGCCGCCCTCCGGGAGCTCGGCGTCCAGTCGATGCGTGTCGGCGTTCTGCCCGCCTCGTTCACCTGGGCCGACATCAATGCCGTGGAGTTGTCCTTGCAGCTCCGCAAGGACCACCGGCGCGACTACTCATATCTCAACCGGCTTCTCGCGATGGAGGAGCAGGCCCAGCTCGGCCGTACGCCGGAGCACATCGCGAAAGAATTCCGGGTCCAGACGAAGACGTACCACCAGGAGCGCTGGATCCTCACAACCATCAGGGAACTGATCGAGCGCAGCCGCACCGGCTCCGCTGTACTCTCCCTGCTGGCCTTCGAAGGAGACCAGGAGAAGCTCAAGGAGCTGGAGCGGCTCTACAAGAACCTCTCCGAGGTCGAGCGGGATGAGGCCGAGGTCATCCGGGAATGGCGCCTGGCGGCGATTCTCATGGGCTTCTCGAAGACGGATGTCCGCCACATTGACGAGAACTTCGCGAAATCCGACTACCTGGCGCGCAGCCTGCCGGAGGGCCTCGCTACCGGAGAGCCCGCCGCCCCGAACTCCGTCGTGGTGCCCGGGCTCGGCATCTCGGTCGCCGGAGACACCTCCCGGGTCTCCGCGGCCCGAGCCCTCAACGACCGGATCCTCCGGGCAAAGGCCGTCATCGATGCGCCCGGCGACTGCCCGGACAGCGAGAGGCAAGCCGCCCGCGAGACCTTCAACGCAGCCAAGGAGTCGTTTGACAAGGCTATCGATGACGCCGGCCGAGATGCCCGCGTCCGCAAGCGCAAGCAACTGGCACCCGCGCGCCTAGCAGATGCATGCGCTGATGTAGACCAGTGCGCTGTCGACCTCGTCGACGCACGGGCCTCCCGCACCCTCGACGTCCAGGCGTTCGACGATGCCCTGCTTCAGCTTCGGAAGAGTCTGACCAAGCTTGCTGATCAGGCGGAGCGGATCAGTCGGGCGCCCGGCGACGGTGTCTCTTGGCTGCTCTACGCAACCGCTGCAGGGGCCGACGAGTGACCCAGCCCACCTCGCAAACAGTCACCCTGCGCCTTGAGTTCGATGAAACACGTACCAAGGTCGTCTTCAGGGCAAGCGCTGGCTTTGCCGACGACCTCGTCCAACTGGCCGGTCGGTTTCGTGCTGGGAGCCACCTCGGCCCCGGCACAGCTGTCGCCGACCTCGACGATGTCCTCACCCGCGTGGACCAGCTCTCGTCCTGGCCTGACCAGGCCGGAGTCGAGTGGGCTGAGGACCTCAGAAACCTCGTCGTCAGCACCATCCAGGATGCTGCGAAGGTCGAGCAGCGCCTCAGCAACCCTGAAGCTGCGCTGTCTAGCGAGGTGCGTGCGGCCGACATCCCGGACCTGCTGGGTGACGAGTGGACAGCCGAACTCGGTGAGTTTCAGCGCAGGGACATTGCCAAACTGCTGTCTCTGCAGCACGGTGCCAACTTCAGCGTCCCCGGGGCCGGGAAGACCAGGGCGGCCCTCGGTGTCTACGCGGCTCAGAAAGCCCAGGGACTCGTCACGCGGCTGCTCGTCGTCTGCCCGAAGTCCGCATATGAGTCGTGGCAGTACGAGACTGCGTTCTGCTTCCGCCACTCACTGCGGCCCTACGTGCTCGACAAGGCGATGGACCAGTACGCGGAAGTGCTCATCGTCAACTACGAGCGGCTGGACCGGGCGCTTCCCGTACTGTGCGCGTGGCTGCAGAAGGAGCCCGCGATGCTCATCCTTGATGAAGCCCACCGGATGAAGCTCGGGGTGCGCGGAACCTACGGTGCTGCGTGTATGGCCCTGGGGCCGCTTGCCAAGCGCAGACTCATCCTGACGGGTACTCCCGCCCCCAACGGGAAGAAGGACCTGGAGAACCTGCTGGGCTTCGTGTGGCCGGGGCACGGTCAGCGCGCCGTGGAGAGGGCCGTCAGCGGAGGCAGTCTGGCCGATGCGAGCAAGGCTCTGAAGCCCTTGTTCACCAGGACCACCAAGCAGGAGCTAGGGCTTCCTCCGATGGAACCCCGCGTACGCTACGTGGACATGCCGCCGCTGCATTCTGAGATCTACGACGCTCTGGTGGGCAAGGAGGGGGCAGCAGCCGGCAAGGACGACCTCAGTGCCCTCGGGAAGACTGCGCTGCGCCTGCTCATGGCAGCTACAAGTCCTGCGCTGCTCCTTGAGGGCGGCAGCCGCTACGAGCCATTGAGCTACCAGCTTGATCCACTGGAGATCCCTCGCGGGCACTCGCTGTATGCACTGATGCAGAGGCTTCCGGATTACGAGCTGTCGCCGAAGTATGCGGAGACCGCGGCGATAGTCGCAAAGAACGCCGCAGCGGGACGAAAGACCCTCGTCTGGACCACTTTCGTCCGGAGCCTCACCACATTGGAGCGTCTCCTTTCGGAATTCTCTCCAGCAGTAGTGCATGGAGGAACACCTGATCGCGACGAGCAGATCCGCCGCTTCCGGGAGAGCGCCGACTGCCACGTGCTGATCTCAAACCCCGCCACCCTGGGTGAGGGGATCAGCCTCCACCAGGTATGCCACGACGCCGTGTATGTGGAGCGGGATTTCGTCGCAGGCCGCTACCTGCAGAGCCTCGACCGAATCCACCGCCTGGGACTCGCCCCCGACACCGAGACACGCGTCACCGTGCTCGCCACTCGGGACACGGTCGACGAGGTCGTGCAGGCGAGGCTCGACCAGAAGCTGGAGTTCATGGGCAAGATCTTGGATGACCCGTCGGTCCAACAGCTGGCCGACCTCGAAGAGGAGCCGTCGGTCGCCGCAGGACTGGGCGCGGACGACGTGGCCGCGCTGCTCGGGCACCTCAGGCGGCGCTAAGCACACCTGCATGCCGGCGCTGCGGCCCCCACGGGCGCACGGCGCCGGCATGCACCACAACTTCATGTGAGGATGGCATCTGGCGTACCCTGCCACACTTGCTGCTCGCGCCACACATGAGGAGAATCCGATGACCGCCCGGCGGACCCGCCCACAGTTCGACACGCCGCTCGCCTCTGTCGAGATCTGTGCCGGCGCAGGCGGGCAGGCATCCGGGCTCCACGAGGCCGGGTTCGACCATGAGGCTCTCGTCGAGTGGGATCCCCACGCCGTGGCGACTCTGAAAAAGAACATCGGGTCTTGGCCGGGCTGGACAAAGGAAAAGATCGACAGCCTCGAGCCGGGCGATGTGAGGAAATTCCTCGAATCTGCCGAATGCAAGGAAATCATCGCAAACGGCACGAGGATTGATCTGCTGGCCGGGGGTGTACCTTGCCCCCCGTTCTCCCTCGCAGGAAAGCAGCTCGGGCCGGACGATGAGCGCGATCTATTCCCCGACATGCTGGAAATCGTAGACAAGCTCCGCCCGCGGGCCATCATGATTGAAAATGTGCGCGGCATCCTGGAACCGCCCGAGGTTTTCATCGAATACCGTCGGAAGATCCTCGAGAGACTGGACGAGCTCGGGTACGACGTACCCAAGATCCGCAGTACCGACTCGCCGCGGAAGCAGGACCTTGCTATGCGGCGGGTCTGGCGACGCATGGACGCAAAGCAGTTCGGAGTACCCCAGCTGCGCCCCCGGGCAATCCTCGTGGCAATCCACCGGGACGTAGAGGCACGGCACAATTTCACCTGGCCGACGCGGGACGAGCTGGTTGGCGGGACGCTGCGCGAGACGCTGGATCTGTCGATGCGCGCACGCTACAAGGCCTACTGGACCACCAAGCCGGTTCCGGAATGCGACTTGACCGGCGAAGCCGCCTACAACAAGTGGGTCAAGGCGGCTTCAGAGGCCGAAGACCGCGGAATCAAGATTGCTCCGACGCTCGTTGGCGGCTCTCGTAAACACGGCGGAGCAGACCTAGGGCCCACCCGTGCGAAGCGGGCTTGGGCCCTCCTCGGCGTCGATGCAAATGGTGTCGCCAATGAGACAGACAAGTGCGATCCCGAGCGCGACCTGTTCCGCGAGAACGGCCCCATGCTCACTGTCCAGCAGGCGGCACTCGTCCAGGGGTTCCGCGACTGGAAGTTCTCAGGCGGCAAGACTGCTCAGTACAGGCAGGTAGGCAACGCGTTCCCGCCGCCAGTGGCAGAAGCAGTCGGTCGTGCCATCGCCGCGGTCCTTCGACCCGAACGTCGAGACGAGCTCCTCCAGGGCTATGACTTCAAGGGCGATAGCGCCACGGACTCGGACCGTATGCAGGTGTCGGGCTCCCTGTTCACTGAAGAGGAGTCCTCACTGGTGTCGGCCAGCTGACGGGTGCCCGGCTCTGATCCCGCGGTGAGCGATCAGCGTCTAGACGCTCCGAGCACGGCGCGCACTGACAGCATCCACCACCACCTCTGCGCAGTCAGCCGCGCCTTCGTGTTCCCAGAAGCGCAAGACCAGCCATCCCTCAGCAGCGAGCTTCCTATCAGTTTCCCGGTCCCGCCGGACGTTCCCGCCGATCTTGTCGCGCCAGTAGTCGGGGTTGGTCTTCGGGGGGACGAAATGCTCCGGACAGCCGTGCCAGAAGCAGCCGTCGACGAACACGGCCACCTTCACAGGCCGGAACACCAAGTCAGCGGTTCTCCGCATACCCGCGATCGGCTTGGCCGCCACTCGGTATCTCAGCCCTCTGGCGTGGAGCAGGGAGCGCAGCGCGCGCTCCGGCGAGGTGTCCCTGCTCCGATTGCCAAGCATGCTCCGGCGGTTCGCTGCGGATGAGGCCCAAGAGCCTGGTGGCGGAGTCCAGGGGGTGCCCTCTTGCGACTGATGGCTCATGGGAACCGGAGTGTATCCGTCATCTTGAATCCCCTTCCTAGCACCTGAACAGCGGGAGCTGTTGGTGGCCGCGGGCGCGGGCCGTGGGTGGGGCGGGGCGGGTGGTGGCCAGGGAGAGGAGGGTGCGGAGGGCCGCGAGGACTTCTTCCGGGGTGTCGCGGACCATCGACGGGGTCGCGCTGATCACGAGGATGCCGTGGGACTCCAGGCGGAGGCGGCGGCGGAGGGTGGCGTGCCAGGCGTCGCGGGTGTAGTGGTACTCCGCCGAGTCGATCTCCAGGGCCACGCCCTCGTCGGGCCAGTAGGCGTCCGGGCTGGCCAGGAAGGCGCCGTCCGGGGTGTGGAGGCGGGCGTTCCACAGCGGGGTCGGCAGGTCGGTCGCCGTCAGGGTGTCGCGGGCCCGGGCCTCGGCGACCGAGCGGACCCCGGCCAGCAGTTCCGCCGCGGCGGCGCGGATCGCGGGGCGGGTGAGGAGGCGGGCCGCGCGGAGTTCGGCGTGCAGGTCCTGCGGGTGGCACCAGCCCGCCTGGACCACGTGGGCCAGCGTCGGGCGGATGTGGTCCGGGTCCTGCGCGCGGGCCGCGAAATCGGCCGCCGCGCGGACCGGGCGGGTGCTCGGGATGCCGGACACCGCGATCGTGCGCGGCCAGCGGGAGGTCGGCAGCGGGGCGACCTCGGCGGTGCGGGCGAGCCGGCGCGGGGCGCGGATCAGGACGTCCGCGGGGACGTACGGGGCGTCGCGGATGCCGAGGAGGGCCAGGGCGGCGCCGCCGGTGAGGGCGGCCGTGTCGCCGGACAGGGGGGTCCGCGGCGGGCTCGGCGGCGTACAGGACGGCGGCGAGGGCGCGCTGGCGGTGGTCCGGGGGGCCGGTCTGGAGGAGGTGGACGCGCGGCAGTAAGCGCCGCCAGGGGCCTCCCGGGCGGGTACGGGAGGTGATGGTGCCGCCCGGGAGGCCGGCGGCCGTGGTGAGTTGGTGGCGTGTCGCCAGGTTGAGCTGGCGACGCGCGATGCGGGCCGTCTCGGTGGCCGTCTGTGTTGTCGCCCGCGGTGTCGGCTGCGTTGTGGGCTGCGTCGTCGTCGTCGGCTGCGTCGTCGGCTGGGGTGTTTGCGTCGTGATCATGCGCGGGTTATGCCCGGCGTGATCGGCGGGACACGCCCCCGCCCTACCGGTTCGGGTGGTGCGGGGAGAGGAAGACGACCACGCCCGTCTGCGTGCCCGGGAGGGCCGGGACCTCGTGCCAGCCCAGGCGGCGGTAGGTGGCCACCGTGTCCGCCGCCAGGCGGGAGGTCAGGAGCCAGGCGCGCTGGTCCGGGGCGTCGGCGGTGATCTCGGTGAGCAGGGTCCGGCCCGTGCCGTGGCCGCGCGCGTAGGGGCGTACGGCGAGCTCGTCTATCTCCAGCGCACCCGTCAGGAGCTCCTTGACCCGGGCCGGCCCGAGCTGCGCCGCGACCTGGGCGTACGCGCGGTTCTTGGGGAAGGCCGCCGGGGTGATCCAGCCCGTGGCGAAGCCGTCGATGCCCGCCGCGGACTGGGCCAGGGCCGTACGGAACCCGCGGCGCCGGGCGTCGGCCTGCAGGCGGGTCGCGAACTGGCGAATGGTTTCTTCATCCTCGTTCCACGGCGGGGCGGAGAAGACGTCGGCGTAGGCGTCGACCAGTTCGTCCGCGAGGTCGAGGACGGCCTGTCCGTAGCAGATCACGATGTCCGAGCTCCTGATGTCGATGTGCGAAGGGGGTGGTTTGCCCGTTTGGGTGGGGAGAGTGAATTTATGCCAGGCGGGTTCCAGGGGCTCACACCGCACGGATCCGGCGAGTGTGCGACAAATCCCCTCCCGGCCCTCCGTGTCGGGAAACCCGACGGGGCGTTGAGTAGCCCGTGGACAGACTGCTTCGGGCCGCCGGCCGGTGCGCGCTCGCCTTTCTTCTCGTCCTGGGCGTGGTGGCGCTGCTGCCCCGCGCCGTGCAGGAGTCGGTGCCGAACAGCGTGATCGGCGGGGCCGTGTTCGTCCTGGCGTGGCTGGGCGCCCGCCGGGTGGTCAAGCGGCCGCGTTAGCCTCGGACAAACGAAAAAGAACGAGGGAGTTGGCATGGCTCGGGTACCCAGTTCCGCAGTGGCGGCCGCCGGTCTGGTCGGCGGCTACGCCGTCGCCCGGTGGACCAAGAAGCGCCCGCTCGGTGGTGTCGTCCTCGGCGCCGCAGGCATCGCCGCGGGCCGCGAGTGGCACAAGCGCGGCGGGGCCCCCGCCGCGGCCGGGCTCGGCGCGCTGTACCTCGCCGGTTTCGCGGGCGCTCACCCGCTGGCCAAGAAGGTCGGCGCCTGGCCGGCCGTCCTCGGGGCCGCAGCGGTCGTGGCCGCCGCCGCCTGGGCCGTCGCCGACCGCGGCTGACCCGCCACCGCCGGGCCACGGCCGGCCACCGCCGGCCAGGTCCGGACGGGCCCGGCCCCACCGGACGGGGCCAGGGCCCACTACGCTCCCAACGCCCGCGACACCGTATAGATCATCAGGCCCGCCAGGGCGCCGACCACCGTGCCGTTGATCCGGATGAACTGCAGGTCCCGCCCGATGTGGGCCTCGATCTTCCGCGACGTGTGCTCGGCGTCCCAGCCCGCCACCGTGTCCGTGATCAGCGAGGTGATCTCGGTCCGGTAGGTGGTGACGACGTACACCACCGCGCCTTCGATCCAGCCCTCCACCTTGTCCTGGAGCCGCCCGTCGGTGGCCAGCCGCGCCCCCAGCGACATCAGCGAGGACCGCACGCGCAGCCGCAGCTCGCTCTGCTCGTCCTCCGCCGCCGAGATGATCATCGACCTGATCGCCGTCCACGCGGAGGCGATCACGTCCTGCACCTCGCCCCGCGCCAGGATCTCCGACTTGAGCCGCTCCACCTTGGCCCGCGTCTGCGTGTCCGACTGGAGATCGGCCGCGAAGTCGGCGAGGAAACGGTCCACCGCCCCGCGCGCCGGGTGCTCCGGCATGTCCCGCATCTCCTGCAGGAAGCGGAGCAGTTCCTTGTAGACGCGCTCGCCGACCTTGCGGTCCACGAACCGCGGGGTCCAGCCCGGCGCCCCGCCCTGCACCGCCGCCTCCACCGAGTCGGCATGCGTCACCAGCCAGTCGTGCGCCCGCGCGCACACCAGGTCCACCACCCGCCGGTGCCCGCCGTCGGCGACGACCCTCTCCAGGGTCTTGCCGAGCCCGGGCGCGATCTCGGCCGTCTCGGCCCGCCGCGTGATCGCCTCCCCCACGACGGCCTGCACATCGGAGTCGCGCAGTACGGTCAGGGCCCCGCGCAGCGCCGTGGCCAGCTCCGCCGTGACCCGGTCGGCGTGCGCGGGATCGGCCAGCCAGGCTCCTAGCCGGCCGCCGATGCCGAGCGCGTGCAGCCGCGTACGGACCACGTCCGCGGAGAGGAAGTTCTCCCCGACGAAGTCGCCGAGGGTGACCCCGAGCTGGTCCTTCTTGGTAGGGATGATCGCGGTGTGCGGAATGGGCAGGCCGAGCGGGCGCCGGAAGAGCGCGGTCACGGCGAACCAGTCCGCGAGCGCGCCGACCATGCCGGCCTCGGCGGCGGCCGCGACGTAGCCGGCCCAGGCCCCGGCGTCCCAGGCGTGCTGGGCGACCTTGGCCAGGACGTAGACCAGCGCCACCAGGAGCAGCAGACCGGTCGCGGTGGTCTTCATCCGGCGGACGCCGCGCTGGCGCTCCTCGTCGGCCGCGGTGAACACGAACCCGCCGCGTACGGGTGGCGGTGGCGGCTCGGGTGGCGGTGGCGGCGCCGGCTGCCCTGGCGGCGGTCCGGCCGTGCTGCGGTTCTCCACGTGCTCCTGCCTTCCCCCGGGGGCGCCGGTTTTGTGTGCATAGCATCCGACTCCCGGGAGCCCCGCAGAGTTCCCGGCACGCCGTGTCGCTCGCCACGAGCGGAACGGCGCACCGCTGTCAGGGACGGGCCCTACAGCTGTACGGCCCTACAGCTCTACGGTCCTACAGCTCCTTGCGCAGCGACGGCCCGCCGCCCTTCAGCCCCTTGCGCGACTTCGGCGGCTTGACCTTGACCTCCACCCCGCCCCAGAAGGCGAAGCCCGTCACGACCACCCTCGGGGCCCCCGGCTGCCGCGGCCCCGTGCCCTCGCTCTGGTCGAAGGCACCCATGACACCGATGCCCCGTAGATCGACCTCCACGCCCGGCGGCACCGTGATCTGGATGCCGCCCATGACCGCGACACAGGTGATCACGACCTCGGGCTCGGCGAAGTTCGCCTCGCGCAGGTCGAGCTCGCCGCCGCCCCAGAACGCCACCGCGTTGAAGCGGGCGGGCACCGTCCAGTTGCCCTTGCGCTGGAAGCCCGACATGACCGCGACGGCCGTGGCGGAGGTACCCGACCCGCCGATCCGGGCCGGCCAGGCGGAATCCGACCCGGCGTGACCCGCCACCGGGGACACCGGCGCGGCCCCGGTCCCGGCCGACGACGGCGCCGGCAGGTCCCGCGTCAGCGGCTCCAGTTCCGCGTACGTGCGGGACTTGTACGCCGCATCCAGCCGCTCCTCGAATTCCTCCATGTCGAGCCGGCCCTCGGCGACGGCGTCCCGCAGACGCTCCACCACCCGGTCCCGGTCGGCGTCCGACGCCCTCAGCTCCGGCAACGGCTTCTCCGGCCGCTCGTCACTCATGAGCACCAGCCTATGCAGTGATTCAGGGGAGTTGTATGACTTAGCCCTGACACCGACCCCCGGCTTATCCCTGATTTCCCCCCACCCGGACCCCCACCCGGCCCCCCGCCCAGCCCCCCGCCCGCCCGCCCGCCCGCCTCAGCTCCTCCCCGCGTACATCCGCGCGATCACGTCCTCGATGTCCGGCTCCCGTACCGACAGGTCCACCAGCGGGTACCGCGCCGCCACCGCCGCCACCAGCGGGGCCGCCGAAGCCTGCGCCGGGAAGGCCAGCCACTGCCTCGGCCCCTCCACCTTCACCACCCGGGCCCCCGCCACGCTGATCGGCGGCAGCTCCCGCTCCAGGTCCACCACCAGGGTCCGCTCGCTCTCCCCCGCCGCGCCCGCCGTGTGCAGCCCGCCCAGGGAACCGTCGTACATGAGGCGCCCGTGGTCGATCACCATCACCCGCTCGCACAGCTGCTCGATGTCCTGGAGGTCGTGCGTGGTCAGCAGCACCGTCGTGCCGAGCTCCTCGTTCAACTGCCGCAGGAAGCCCCGCACCTTCGCCTTGCTCACCACGTCGAGCCCGATCGTCGGCTCGTCCAGGTACAGCACGTCCGGATCGTGCAGCAGCGCCGCCGCGATGTCCCCGCGCATCCGCTGCCCGAGCGAGAGCTGCCGCACCGGTACGTCCAGCAGCTCGGCCAGGTCCAGCCGCTCCACGCAGCGCTCCAGGTTCTCCTTGAACCGCGCCGGCGGGACCCGGTACATCCGCCGCATCAGCCCGTACGAGTCCTTCAGCGGCAGGTCCCACCACAGCGTCGTGCGCTGCCCGAACACCACCCCGATCCGGTGCGCGAGCCGCATCCGCTCCCGCGCCGGGTCGATGCCCGCGACCCGCAGCCGGCCGCCGCTCGGCGTCAGGATCCCGGTGAGCATCTTGATCGTGGTCGACTTGTCGGCGCCGTTGGGCCCGATGTAGCCGACCACCTCGCCCCGCGCGACCTCGAAGCTGATCCCGTCCACGGCCCTGACCTGCCGTTTCTCCCTGCGCATCAGGCTCACCCGACGCCGTACGTCGAAGACCTTCTCGACCCCGTCCAGCTCGATCAACGCATCGGCCATCGCTCAGCTCCCCGTGCTTCGGTACGAACGAACTCCCGCGCGCCAAGCCAGCGACGCGGGCAGGAACACGACGAACGCCACCAGCGGGCTCGCGTACGCCACCCACCCCGGCAGCCCCAGCGGGTCCGGGCGCCCCAGAACGTGCAGCGCGGGCAGCCAGTTGACGAAGGCCAGCGGCACGACGAAGGTCACCCCGCGCAGCAGGTCCTTCGCGAACACCGTCGGCGGGTACTCCAGCATCGTGCAGCCCCCGTACGTGAAGGAGTTCACCACCTCCGCCGCATCCCCCGCGGCGAACTGGAACGCCGCGCCGGCCACCATCACCGCCCCGAAGATCCCCGCCCCGGCGATGACCATCACCGGCACCAGCAGCACCGTGGCGACCGTCCAGTCCACCTGCCCCGACAGCGCCCAGACCGACCAGCCCAGCACCCCCAGCCCCTGCCCGAGCCGGCCCAGCCGACGCAGCGCGAACCGGTCCGCCGCGACCTGCGCGAGCACGGGGACCGGGCGCACCAGCATGGTGTCGAGCGAGCCGTCGCGGATCCGGGCGCCGATCCGGGCGGTGTTGCCGAGCAGCAGGTCCGCCAGGCCCAGGGAGGCCGAGCAGGACCCGTACAGCAGGGCGATCTCGGGCAGCGTGAAGCCCCCGAGGACGTCCACGTGCGAGAACATGATGTAGATCGCGGCGAAGTCGAGGAGCGTGATCGCGGCGTTCCCGAAGGTCGACAGGAAGAAGGACGCCCGGTACGTCATGACCGACCGGATCCACATCGACACGATCAGCCCGTAGCCCCGCACCCCCTCCACGGCCCGGTTCCGCTGCCGCCCGCCGAGCGGGACGACGGCCGGGGCCGGCCGCTCCCGACCCGGATCCGGATCCGGATCCGGCTTCACGTCCACCGTCGCGTCAGCCACCCTGGACCACCACCTTCCGCGTCGCGGCCGACTGGACCAGCCGCCCCAGGCCCAGCAGTACGAGCGCCCACCCGGCCTGGAACCCCAGCGCCCGCAGCGCGCCCCCGGCCCCCGCGCCCATGCCGAGCAGCACGTCCAGCGGCACCTGGAGCATCGCCGCCCAGGGCAGGAGGCGTACGAACTCCCCGAAGCCGCCCGGGAACACGGTCAGCGGCAGCAGCATCCCGGAGAAGAAGATGGCGACGACGGTGGCCACCAGGTTGATCCCGGCACCGTCCATCAGCCAGAAGGCCGCGAGCCCCAACAGGTAGCGCACGGCGAAACTCACCACCAACGCCAGCACCACGGCCACCAGGAACAGCAGCCAGCGCACCGGATCCGCGGGCAGCGCCAGCCGGAACGCGAGCGCCCCGACCGCCATCGGGACCACCCCGCGGGCCACGAGCTGGAAGGCCGCCCGGCCCAAGTCGGTGGCGAGCCACCACGCCTGGAGGTCCACCGGCCGGTACAGGTCCACGGCGATGTCACCCGTCCGCACCCGTTCCTGGAACTCCTCCTGGAAACCGCCGCCGATCAGCGCGCCGGCGGCGAGCAGCGACTGGCTGACCCAGATGAAGGTCAGGGCCTGCGCCTGGTCGTAGCCGCCGAGCCCGGGGCGCTCGTCCCACAGCGCGATGAACGTGTAGGCGAGGATGAAACCGAAAGCGGTGTTGGTGAACACCCCCGCCGCGGTGGCCGTCCCGTATGTGGCGTACCGGCGGAACCCTCCGGCCGCGACGGCCAGGTGGAGACGCACTCTCTGGCGCACCGTATCCCTCCGTATCCCACGTCGTTCCTACGTCGGCCAAAGCGCGCGAGCTTAGTGCGGAGGGGCGAGCCACGGAAACGATTTACGCCCGTCCGGAGCGGAATCAGCGGCCATCGGGTAGACACCATGAGGTACAGATGTGGATAATTCGCACGGCGCCGAGGAGTCCCGGAGATGAGCGACCAGTCACCACCCCCCGGCTGGACCCCTCGTGACCCGGACACCCCCGAAGAACCCCGGCCCGAGAAGGCCGCGATGGCCGAGCAGCCCGAGAATCCCAAGCAGGCCGCGAAGGCCACGAAGGCCAAGCGCGAACGGACCGGCTGGCGCCGCGCCCTCCCCACCTGGCGCATGGTCGTCGGCGGACTCCTGCTGCTCGCCGTGCTGCTGGGCGGCGCCCTCGTCGCCGGCTACCTGCTGGTCGACATCCCGCCCGCCAATGCCGCCGCCACCGCGCAGTCCAACCTCTACCTCTACGCCGACGGCTCCCAGCTCGCCCGCGACGGCGAGGTGAACCGCGTCAACGTCCCGCTCTCGCAGATCCCGCGGACCGTCCAGGAGACCGTACTGGCCGCAGAGGACCGGGGCTTCTACTCCGAACGGGCGGTGGACCCCGCCGCGATGCTCCGCGCGGCCTGGAACACCGCGACCGGCAAGGGCACCCAGTCCGGCTCGACCATCACCCAGCAGTACGTCAAGAACTACTACTTGGGCCAGGAACAGACGATCAAACGCAAGGCCAAGGAGTTCTTCATCGCGATCAAACTGGGTCGCGAGAAGTCGAAGGACTACATCCTCGAGGGCTATCTGAACACCAGCTACTTCGGCCGCAACGCCTACGGCATCCAGGCCGCCGCACAGGCCTACTACGGCAAGGACGTCGGCAAACTCACCACAGCGGAAGGCGCGTACCTCGCCACCCTCCTCAACTCCCCCAGCGCCTTCGACGTCCTCTCCCACCCCCAGAGCCGCCCCCGCGCCCTCGCCCGCTGGAACTACGTACTCGACGGCATGGTCAAGAAGAACTGGATGACCGCCACCGAGCGCGCGGCCACCACCTTCCCCGAACCCGGCAAGGTCCGCGCCGCCGCAGGACTCTCCGGGCAGCGCGGTTACCTCGTCGAAGCCATCAAGGACTACATCGTCGAGAACAGGATCCTCGACGACAAAACCCTCGCCGAGGGCGGCTACCGCATCACCACGACCATCGACAAGCGCCGCCAGAACGCCATCGTCGACGCCGTCAACGACAAGGTGGTCAGCGAACTCGACCCCGAGAAGCGCAAGGCGGACCGCCTCGTGCGCACCGGCGCGGTCTCCATCGACCCGGCCACCGGCAAGGTCGTCGCCCTGTACGGCGGCATCGACTACACCAAACAGTTCGTCAACAACGCCACCCGGCACGACTACCAGGTGGCCTCCACCTTCAAACCCTTCGTCTTCGCGGCCGCCGTGCAGAACAACTCCCGCACCCAGGACGGCCGCACGATCACCCCGTACACGATCTACAACGGCGACAACAAGCGCCGCGTCGTCGGCACCCGTATTCCCTACGCACCGGAGAACGAGGGGCAGCTCAGCTACGGGAACATCACCGTCAACACCGCCACCGACCTCTCCGTCAACGCCGTCTTCGCGCAGATGGTCGTCGACGTCGGCACCGCGAAGGTCAAGAAGACCGCCATCGACCTCGGCGTCCCCGCCGACACCCCGAACTTCGACGCCGTCCCGGCCATGGCGCTCGGCACCATGCAGGCCAGCGTCCTCGACATGACCCAGGCGTACGCGACCCTCGCCGCGCACGGCCGGCACACCCCGCACACCTTCCTGGAGAAGATCACCAAGGAGGGCGACACCATCGCCCTCCCCGACCGGGGCGCGAACGAGGCCGTCAGCCGCGAAGCCGCCGACACGACCACGTCCATGCTGGTCAGCGTCGTGGACAACGGCACCGGTACGGCCGCACTCGCCGCCGGGCACCCCGCCGCCGGCAAGACGGGCACCGGGGAACTGGACCGCTCCGCCTGGTTCGCGGCGTACACCCCGGACCTGGTCACGGTCGTCGCGATGATGGGCCAGGACCCGGACACGGGCACCCTGGAGTCCCTGTACGGCGCGCTCGGCGAGGCCCGTATCGGGGGCGGCGGCTACCCGGCCCAGATCTGGGCGCAGTACACGAAGACGGCCCTGGAGGGCACGGACCCGGTGGACTTCGACCTGGAACTCATGCCCGGCGCGGACCGGCCCCCGCCGCCGGTGACCCCCAGCACCCCGCAGCAGACCCCGGACGACGACTCCTCGGCCCCGCCGGTACGGCCGAGCCCCCCGACCGGGGGCCAGACCCAGGGCGGGCAGAACAACGGAGGTCAGAACAACGGCGGCCAGACCCAAGGGGGCCAGAACAACGGCGGCCAGAACAACGGGGGCCAGACCCAGGGCGGCCAGAACAACGGGGGCCAGACCCAGGGCGGGCAGACGCAGGGCGGCCAAACGCAAGGCGGCCAGACAACCGTCGGTCAGACGACCGGAGGCCAGACGACCGGCGGTCAGAACAACGGCGGTGCCACGGCCGGAAACCCGGCCGGCACCACCGAAGGCCTGCGCCCCCGCCCCCCGGCGGACCTACTCGAATAGCCCGGCGCTCAGTGACCGGAGGTCGCCTTCAGCCCCACCACGGCGACCAGCAGCAGACAGATGAAGAAGATCCGGGAGGCGGTGACGGGCTCACCCATCACCGCCATGCCGAGCACCGCCGCCCCGGCCGCACCGATGCCGACCCACACCCCGTACGCCGTACCGATCGGCAGGGTTTTGACGGCGATCGAGAGCAGCACCATGCTGGCGACGATGCCGGCGCCCGTGAACACACTGGGCCAGAGCCGGGTGAAGCCTTCGGTGAATTTCATGCCGATCGACCAGCCGACTTCGATCAGACCGGCGACGATGAGAAGAACCCAGGCCATGACGGCCACCTCCGGGACGAGAGCGAACGGGGTGCGTCGTCTTTGCAGTCCAGCCACCCGGTACGGCGCGTCTCGTCGGGGTACCCCTCCACCCTAGCAAAGGGCGGGCAAAACGCACGAAAAGGGCCGGTGACGGTGGTCACCGACCCTTCTCACAGGTCACATCAGAGGTACAGCCCGGTGGAGTCCTTCGACCCCTCCAGCCGCTCCGCGGCCACGGCGTGCAGGTCCCGCTCGCGCATCAGCACGTACGTCGCCCCGCGCACCTCCACCTCGGCCCGGTCCTCGGGGTCGTACAGCACCCGGTCGCCCGGCTCCACGCTGCGCACGTTCTGCCCGACCGCGACCACCTCGGCCCAGGCGAGCCGCTTGCCCACCGCGGCCGTCGCCGGGATCAGGATGCCGCCGCCCGAGCGCCGCTCGCCCTCGGGCGAGTCGGACTTCACGAGCACCCGGTCGTGCAGCATGCGGATGGGGAGCTTGTCGTGCGTGGTGGTGGTGGTCTCGTCGCTCACGCCCCGAACCTACCTCAGCGCCTGCGCCGCGCCGACAGCACCAGCAGCCCGGCCACACCCACCGCGACCAGCGCGACAGGAACGATCCGCTCGACGCGCGGGGCCCCGTCATCGTGCCGCAGCCCGTTGCGCAGATCGGTCACCAGACGGTTCACGGCGACCACGGCCCGCCCGGCGGTGTGGTCCACGATGCCGACGGCCCTGGCCTTCGCGTCCCCGATGATCGTCTTCGGGTGCATGCGCACGCCGATCTCATCGAGGGTATCGGCGAGCTGCTCGCGCCTGCGGACGATGTCCGCCTCGATCTGTGCGGGGGTCCTGGCTTCCGACACCGCGCTGCCTCCGTCGTCGTGGTCTGTGGGGGCGTAGTCCGCCATGAACAGTCTGTCAGCTTAGTCTCGAGACATATCGATCCCCTCCCGAGGAGACTTCCGACATGAGCGAGCGACTTCAGCCGGGCGACACCGCCCCTGCCTTCACCCTGCCCGACGCGGACGGCAACAAGGTCTCGCTCGCCGAGCACAAGGGCCGCAAGGTGATCGTGTACTTCTACCCGACCGCCCTGACCCCGGGCTGCACCAAGCAGGCCTGCGATTTCACGGACAACCTGGACGTGCTGGCCACGGCCGGCTACGACGTCATCGGCGTCTCCCCGGACAAGCCGGAGAAGCTGGCGAAGTTCCGCGAGAAGGAGGCCCTGAAGGTCACGCTGGTCAGCGACCCGGAAAAGGAGACCCTGACCGCCTACGGCGCGTACGGCGAGAAGAAGCTGTACGGCAAGACGGTCACCGGCGTCATCCGCTCCACGGTGGTCGTGGACGAGGAGGGCAAGGTCGAGCACGCCTTCTACAACGTGAAGGCCACGGGCCACGTAGCCAAGATCATCAAGGACCTGGGAATCTGACCCGCCCCCTCCCGAACGGAGCGGCCCGCCCCCCAAACGGGGCGGCCCCACCCATTAAC